>DAOTTR010000876.1:0-2442 GCA_034437715.1 Caldilineaceae bacterium | reverse complement strand
GAGCCGCTTGCTTTCATATTCCATCTCTTTGGTTTCCATCCCCCTAGTATAGCCAATCTTTCCCCTTTTCGCCCCCTTCATAATTGCTGCAACCCCCATTTTTCGCTGCGGAATGTGGGATACAATAACCTCATTTTTTGGAAAAGTAATGATAATAGGACTTACGCAGGTAGATAGATCCGCAGGAGACCTTTAGGATCGCGTAGACCCTAAAGGTCTGGCCGAGTGCGTAACTTCAACAAGAGATTATTCCGATTTATTCTTTGGGCGACAAAATAGAGCACGGTGGTTCTTGTAGGTGCGGTTTGTAACCGCACAATCCGGGTGGAGCCAAATTTGTGCGGTTACAAACCGCACCTACGAATGCATAAAATTAAATCGGCATAAGGTCTATAGATTTGCGCGCCAGCCCTGTAGGGTCTATGCGACCATACAGGGCTAACCAACCGCTTACCCCAATTGTGCCTGGGCCTGCGCCACAATGTCCATGCCCGCCAATTCGCTCCACGCCGTCAACAGGCGCTTGGTGATTGGTCCCACCTGCCCATCACCCACGGGCAGGCCGTTGAATTTGGTGGCGGGCATGATGCAATAGGGGGTGCTGGTGAAAAAGGCTTCGTCGGCGGTGTAGATATCATAGGGCTGGAAATCGGTCACTTGGAGAGGAATCGCTAATTTGGCGGCCAGTTCCAACACGGTGGCGCGACTGATGCCGGCCAAGGCACTGCGCGCGGCAGGCGTTTTGAGCACGCCTTCACTGTAGATAAAAAAGTTACCCCCCTTGTTTTCGGCCACATTGCCATGCACGTCCAGCAGAATGCCCTGCGCCTGGGGATCGACCAACTTGACCTCGATCTCGGCCAGCGTATAGGCCATGCGGCTGCGATTTTTGATGCGCGCATCCAGCGCTTCGGGGGGAACGGCGCGGCTAAAGGGCGTTACGGCATGGCAACCCTCGGTGTAAAAACGCGCCCAGTCAGTCAGGATCAGTGGCGCGGTATGGATGATAATTGTGGCGGGCGAGCGCTGTTTGGTTGGGTCGGCACCAGAGATCGAGACGCCGCGCGAAACGTTGTGTACCAGCCAGAGATCCATGTTGGGATCGACTTTCGGCGTGTTCGTTTCCAGCACACGCAGCGAGAGATCGAACATCGCGGCGGCGGTCATACCGGGGTTGATGCGCGTGACCTTCAGTGATTTGTAGAGCCGGTCAATATGTTCTTCCAGTTTGAAGGGCTTGTGCAAAAAGGTGCGCGTCGATTCGGTCACCATGTCACCCAGCATGACCGCGGCGTCGAAAATTGAAATTTTGGCTTCATGCGATGGCACAAATTCCCCATTGATATAAACAAGATGGCTGGCACTGCTGGTTGTCATGCGGATCCCTTTCCCAAGTAGATGTTGTTTTGGTGGCAATGGGTATCGATTGCTTTTCTATTCTACGCTAGCAATCGCAACCTGTGCAACCTCGCGGTAATTGCCCTAGGGCAACATCTTGGGAAGTCGATTGGATGCATCCCCAATTTTTTCTAGCCCAGAGAAATAGTAAAATCAGAGGAAAAGAAGGAAGGAAGTAAGATAAGGAAGTAAGCGTTGGTTACGGCAGTAACGACGCCGAGTAAAGCCAGTGCTGGCGAACACCCGCGTGTGCTGCCGGGCGGCTGCAGGCCGATTACGTTATAAAAGAAGCAAGGTCAAAGCGGGTGGAAAACTTCAAATGCGCTGCCTCCACATCTGGCAGGTTAATTGTATATGGCCGAGGTGCAGGTAGGTGTGTTCCAAGGCATGTAAGAGGGCCCAACCGCAGGTGACCGTCCCATCCTCATCCTTTCGCTCTTTATCCAGATCTTCCAATCCCAGGCGGGGCAGGGCGTCGCGCGCATAGTCGATCACGGCATCCAGGCGGCGCAACATCTCGACGCCCAGCACGCTGCGCGTCTGAAATTCCTGCTCGCGCACCCGGCGGGGAGAGTTTTCCAGGGCGATATCAATTCCCTCGTGCAGCAAGCCGGTGGTGTGGGCCAGCAGCACCGCCACCGAGTTCATTTCTGGCCCTGGCGACCAGTCCATTGCTTCCGACGGCAGGTCCCGCACTTCCTTATGCAGCCTTTGCTGTAGATCCTCCAGCCGCTCCAGGTAATCCGCAAAGAGTTGATCTTTCACTTCTTACCTCCAAGTTTCGATATTTCCTCTGAGGAATGCTACCGCCGAACACGGTGCTGAGGCGGTGGGCGAGTTGCGGGCAGACCACAGCTTTTACCCAACAAGCCAAAGTGGGGAAACAACTCCAAAAAGCCGTGATCTCGGCGGGTGCCCCTTGGGCGCGCCGGGTTACAGTCGGAAGGAGAGTCACCTCTCCCCCCGCTGTTCCAGAACCGTGCGTGCCGGTTTCCTGGCACACGGCTCCTCAGTGAAGTGGTTGTTGTCACCAATACCTAACTT
>DAOTTR010000875.1:0-6273 GCA_034437715.1 Caldilineaceae bacterium | reverse complement strand
GCCAGATCTGGGTTGTGGACGCTGGCAACGCGATACGCACAGTTGAGAATACCCGTTTCGACGCGCCAATCCACGCTATCCAGCGCTTGTTGGCGCAACAAAGGCAAGTCAGAACCCGGCGACCCTTGCGCTGGTTTGGAGCCAGGTCGCGCCGTGATCGGGGCATTCTTGGGATAATCGTTGGCATCCGGCCCTGTAAAGGCCGATTCGTTACAATAGTCCACCC
The DNA here is from genome assembly GCA_034437715.1 of Caldilineaceae bacterium. Lineage (GTDB taxonomy): Bacteria > Chloroflexota > Anaerolineae > Caldilineales > Caldilineaceae > JAHBVH01. The sequence continues at coordinate 6,047 of DAOTTR010000875.1, read as the reverse complement.
AATGGTCGGGCAGATAGGGGTAGAGGGTCGCGAGCGAAGCCACTTCATTGTGCAGATCGCAGTCGATAACTGAATAGCCTTGTAGATTCATCTCATTCCCAACTTTCCAGCCCCAACAACTTTTTGCCCACGGCTGTTAGCAATCGATTCTGCCCGATCAGGCCGATGGCAATCGCAAGTGGACATCGGGCGCGATCAACCGCGCGCGAATTAACCTTCAAGCGCGACTAGCTGCGCGCCGTAATCCTTAGAGATTCCAGGGCGTTTTCAAAGCTTTGGTTAATTCCTCAGCAATCGCTGGTCGATTGGCAGTTTTGCGAAACCAAACTTCGGTTTGCTTGCCCGATTTTGCGATCGTGTAGAGCAAATGATTAATGCGGCAATAGTTGGGTCGGCCACCGATGTAACAGTCGCGGGGAGAAATCGCGCCATAGCCATGATTAAACCGTGTAGCCAGGTTAGTGCATTCGCCGACATAAACGGGGGTATCGCTGACCAACAGCATGTAGACGCCGGCTTCCTGCAGATTATTCGGAATGCGGAATCGGCAAAAGGGACCTTCGCCATAGGGATGCAGGGCAAGGTTCTGGGGATTTGCATAGGCGCTATGGGGGTGGAAAGCTTGCGGCGCGCCAAAGTCGTCCACTTCCGGGCGGATCAGGGCAGCCCATTCAAAACTATAGTTGCCCCAGGTTCTCATAAAGGTCTCCATTCGGGATTGTGGCTGGTGCTTGTGATCAATCGCATTATATGTCAATCTCAAGATCAGTGTCGTCGTCACCGCTCTCCAGATTCTCCCAAATGCGCGCCTGTAGCGCAATCGACGATTTGATGGTGCGGCCATCGAGATAACGAATGACCATGTCTGGCTCTTGAATGCTGATCACTTGGTATTTACCATCACGATTTTGATACTGCTTGCCGATCTCGAACGAATGTTTCATAGTCATAGGGTTAGGTCTCTTTTTTACACTTTCACAGTTGCGCTGAGGGTACTTCATTCTATAATCACTATACTACGACAACGTTAAATTCGTGTTGAATGAATGCAACACCTGATACAGATCACCCTTAAAAGTGGCACAATCACACCCATGTTAAGCGGCCTGAATTTGCGCCACTTTTAAATGGTTTGTCTATGAGACGGGAAACGTGTTTAAACACGTTTGCTATCCCAGGCTCTGAACGAATTCAGAGCAGATGGTGATGAAATGTAACGTTGGTGCATGATTCACTATAATCAATCGCGCGTTTTATGCATAGCACACTGATTTCTATTTACAGTCTACCATACGCGTTGGCAATTTGCTACCTGCTTGTGGTCAAGGGGTGCATTGCAATTTGGGGGTAAATTTTAGCACGAGCGCGCAGCGTGTGCCGGGGGGCGCGACGACCATCCCGCTTTGACAAACTGTACCCCGCGCATCCCCGGCACACTTTCCCCGGCACACTTTCCCCAAACTGAAGTACACCCCAAAGGTGTGATCAAGGTGCATCGAGGCGCAGTCAGACGGCAATGTCCAATCATTGGCCGTTAACCGAACAATTCCAAATCCGCGGCGTCTGCGTCGACATCTGACGGTGCGGCATTAACCATCCATGTCGAAAAGCCGACCAAGAAAGCGCGAAAGCCAGGAATGTGTTGGGCAGGAAAGTTATAGCGTTCGCTGGCGCGTGCCAGCACACGGTCAAAACAGGCCAGCCACACCTGGCGCGCCGCCTCGTTGATCACAAAGGGGATATGCCGCGCCCGCATCATCGGGTTGCCATAGCGCTGATGATAGAGCGGGGGACCGCCCAGCAAGCCCACAAAGAAGGCCGCTGATTTTTGCGATGCTTTGACCATATCCCGCGGAAACATAGTCTGTAAGGAGGATTGGCCCAACTCACCATAAAAATCTTCGAGCATGGCAAAGATATTGGCCTCGCCCATGGCCGCATAGATTTCTGGGCTAGGCGCGTCTACGTGCGGTGGACCGCCGGGTGGAATATAGATTTGGCGTTCTTGCATAATCGCTCTCACTCCACGAAGCGTGTTCGATGGATTTTATAATCGTATCGGTAACTTGATGATAGATTCATTATATATGATCGGGCACGATAATGGGCAATACAGCATAGCAGCGTACACGCACCTGTCCGGCATGGTGGGGCGCAAGTCAGTTTTGGGCCAGTGTGCCGGGGACGAGCGCCGACCACACTGGTTTAACAAACTGCACCCCGCTCGTCCCCGGCACATGTTGCTCGCCAGTGCTAAACTTTACCCCCAAAGTGAAATACACCCCACCTTTGGCCGTAAGTTGACCCAACGCCGAATCTGGCTATACTTGATCGGGTAGCTTATTTGTCTTGTTACAAAAGGAGAACCCACCATGGACTATCGTTCCCTCGGTCGCACCGGCGTCAAAGTCAGCCCCCTCTGCCTCGGCTGTATGATGTTTGGTGGCAAGACCAATCCCACAGATTCGTACGCGATCATCGATCGCGCCATCGAAGCGGGCCTCAATTTTCTCGATACAGCCAATGTCTACTCACGCGGCAACAGCGAAACAGTGACGGGCGAAGCGCTCAAGCGCAACGGCAAGCGCGCCCAAATTGTGCTGGCGACCAAAGTTCACGGGCGTATGGATGACGACGATCCCAACGCCGCTGGCAGCAGTCGCCGCCATATTATCGAGCAGTGTGACGCCAGCCTCAAACGCTTGCAGACCGACTATATTGACCTCTATCAGATTCACCGCCCGCGCTCCGACACAGCGATTGACGAAACCCTGCGCGCCCTAGATGATTTGGTGCGCGCCGGCAAAGTCCGTTATATCGGCACCAGCACCTTTGCTGCCTGGCAGGTTATGGAAGCGCTCTGGGTTTCCAAAGAGTTGGGCCTCAATCGCTTTATCAGCGAACAGCCGCCCTATCACATTTTGGATCGGCGCATTGAACGCGAGTTGATCCCCATGGCGCAAACTTATGGCATTGGCCTGATTCCGTGGAGCCCGCTGGCCGGTGGTTTGCTCACTGGCAAATATAGCCGCAACGCGGCGCCGCCCACCGACAGCCGCTTTGCCGATGTGGCCAGCAACCCACGCCTGCAAGCGCGCATGACCAGTGATCTCTTCGATGTGGTCGATGGCTTACAACCACTTGCCCAGGCCAAAAATTGTACGCTCTCCCAACTGGCGCTGGCGTGGTGTGTTCAGCAGCCCGGCATCACCAGCCCGATCATCGGACCGCGCACCATGGCGCAACTAGAAGACAATCTAGGCGCGCTTACCGTGACGATTACCGCAGAAGATCGCGCAGCGATCGATGCACTCGTCCCCCCCGGCCGCATGGTTTCCCCCTTCTACGAAGCCGATTTTGGTCCCCACCAATATCGCTAAATTAGGCAGGTAACCCGCAGGCTGGATCATAGGTGATCCAGCCTGCGGATCGGTAAGGAGGATTTATGGAAGGCAATCAACCTACTTCCGGTGTCCCCGAACAGGCGCGTTTGGGCGCGTATGTGGCGGTTGAACTGATCGACGAACAGGGCAATGTAGAGCCGCTGGCCTTTGACATTGTGCGCGAAGAATATGCCGACTTTGAACGCGGCCGCTTGGGTGTGCAGACCCCGCTCGCCAAGGCCATCCTCGGCAAACGCATTGGTGCAATGGTGGACTATCGCCGCGGCGAACTTTGCCAGGTACGTATCGTCAGCGTGCAACCATCCCGACACGCGGCCCTGGAAAATACCGAGGAACAGCGCCAAGCCCAATTGCAAAAAGCGGTTGACGCCGTGGAGCGCACCAATGCCGAAATGTTTGCCGCCTCGTACAGCGGCAAGTGGGGCGATTACGAATTGACTGATGAGCAACCAGATAGTTGACTTGCATCTATCCAGAGAAACAGACGTTACGCAGTTGAGTAGTCTCACAGCAGACCTGTAGGGTCTTTGAGACCCTACAGGTCTAACCAAGTGTGTAAGTCCTAAGAAAATACATCTATCCAGAAAAAATATAGTGAGAATAGACCGATGATTACAACCACCAGTCTGATTACCAATTTTGAACGTGACGCCAGCTACCTGCGCGATCACTTAGCCGGCTTGACCCACGCCGATTCGTTGCTGCAACCGCCAGTCAACGGCAATTGTATCAACTGGATTTTGGGGCATATTGTCTGTTACCGCGGCTATACATTGCAAGTCTGCGATCTGCCGCCCGTTATCAACGCGCCAGTGACACAACGTTATGCGCGCGATACCGCTCCCGTCACTGGTGAGGCCGCCGATGTGGCGGACTTTGCCGAATTAGTCCAAGCCTACTGGACCGGCCATGAGCAACTGCTGGTCTACCTGCGCACCATGACGCCTGAACAGGCGCGTGAAACAGTCACAGTCGCGGGCTTTACCCTACCGCGCGCCGAACTGCTCACCAATTTCATGCGCCATGAGTCCTATCACGCCGGCCAATTTGAGTTGCTGCGCGAACTTGCCTTGGCCGCGCGCTAGGCGTACTGTTGCCGCCCCCAGCCCGGAAATTCTGATTGACCTTGCTTACAGAAATGCCGCCGCGTATTGGCGTGCTTACCGCTGGTCTGGGACCAGCGCAATTGCATGTTGTACCTAATCCCCATATCTCGGCAGTCTTACCAGCGAAAGGAGCAACGATGGAACTTGGTGCATTTTCAATTAGCTTATCTGTCAAAGATATTGAAGCTTCCAGGGCTTTTTATGAAAAATTTGGTTTCAAGGTCTTCGGCGGAGACATATCGCAGAATTGGTTGATTCTCAAGAATGGTGACCACGTCATCGGGCTTTTCCAGGGCATGTTCGAGAAAAACATCTTAACTTTTAATCCGGGCTGGGACAGTAACGCGAATCAGCTCGCCACCTTTACAGACGTGCGCGAGCTACAGCGCCAGTTGAAAGCACAAGGGGTGCAGCTCATGACCGAAGCCGACGAGACAACAACGGGCCCCGCCAGTTTTGTCGCCATCGACCCGGACGGCAACCCCATTCTTGTCGATCAGCACGTCTGAAGATGGGCAGGGTAAATATAGCCAAGTATACAAAGACGTACCTGGCTATCAAATTCGTGGATTACGCGCGCCTGCCATCAGATAGGGTATGGTGTGTGATAGCATGAGCTAGTCAACGTTCGGATTCCTTGCTTCCTCTATGCTCACTTCTTGACAAAGCCACCCTTGAACCATAGACTTATCGCAGACCACCGTGCCAATAAATATTTGCTAATAGAATGGTTTGAAATATCGTCTATGGATCAACAACAAGTGCGTAAACTTCTGACTGCCGTCGCCAATGGGGAACAGGATGTCGAAGCAGCCCTCCAATCATTACAGCTGTTTCCGTTTGAAGCAACCGACTTTGCCACGCTGGATCATCATCGCAGCTTGCGTTGGGGCTTTCCCGAGGTCGTCTACTGTGCGGGCAAGACGCCCGAGCAAGTAGCCCAAATTCTCGTTCGTCTGGTCGAGCGCAATCCACGCGTCCTGGCCACCCGTGCCAATGCCGCCCACTATGCCGCGGCGCAAGCCTTGATACCCGACCTGCACTATGCCGAGTCGGCACGCTGCATCTGGTATGATCGCGAGCCAGATCGGACGCGCCACCCAGGCATTGTCGTGGCCGCGGCGGGCACCAGCGATCTGCCAGTGCTAGATGAAGCGGCCTTAACGCTCGACCTGATGGGCCACCAAACCCACCGCATTGTCGATATTGGTGTGGCTGGCCTGCACCGGATCTTTCCCCACATTGCGGCCATCCAACAGGCGAATGTGGTGATCGTGATCGCGGGGATGGAAGGTGCGCTGGCCAGTGTAGTCGGCGGGTTGACTTCTGCGCCAGTGATCGCCGTGCCGACCTCGGTGGGCTATGGGGCCAGCTTTGGCGGCTTGGCCGCGTTGCTGGCTATGCTCAACAGTTGTGCGTCTGGGGTGGCGGTCGTTAACATTGATAATGGCTATGGGGCCGCGTGCATGGCCGCCGCGATCAACCAACGGATTGTCATGGCAGGCGAAAGCGCATATAATAAGCAGTAGAGAAAACG
>DAOTTR010000874.1:0-11777 GCA_034437715.1 Caldilineaceae bacterium | reverse complement strand
AAAGAAATAAGTATCCAGTAGGGGCGGCTTGCCGCCGCCCGTTCGCAGCGAGCCAAACGCGGGGCGGCGGCGCGGCCGCCCCTACGCATGATTTTGTTGGGCAAGCGCTGGATACTTATTGCTTTGAAAGCGCCTTAGCAAAACTTCTTTGACAATTTTGACAATGTAACAGGACGGTTATAAGCCAAGGCTGTGCAGATACTTGCGGCTGACAAGCGCGCTTTCCAACGCTGTTGGCAGTTGCGTGACATCGGTTTCCACAATGATCCAGCCGCTAAAATTCGCGCCCTTCAGGATCTGGAAAACGGTGGGGAAATCAACTCCGCCTTGGCCCAATTCAGTCCAAATGCCTTTCGCAGAAAAGGTGCCATAATCCCATTGCGCCGGCACACCTTCTGCCAGCACGCGCAGATCGATATCCTTGACGTGCATGGTCTTGATGCTGTCGGCATAGTCGCGGCAAAATTGCACCACATCCGCGCCCGCCCATGCCAAGTGCCCCGTGTCGGGTCCCATGAACACCACATCCCGATCGACCAGGGCAAAGAGGCGGTCGATCTCTTCACGCGTTTCAATCGTGCTGCCCACATGGTTATGGAAACAGCTTTTAACCCCTTGCGCCAGGGTGATTTCGCCCACTTGGTTCAGCACCTTGGCAAATTGGGCATACTCGGCATCGCTCATCGCATCTTCTGGCTTGACATTGCCCGCGATCTGGCGGCGATTCAGCCCGCGCTGGGTGACATACTTGTCAAAGCCACCCGCGGCCACATAAAGCTCGGTATAGCCGGCGACGCTGGCGAAGGCGGCATAGTCACGCGCCCGTTGCAGAATGGTGGCTTCCTGAGCCGGATCTTCATAGCTGGCACCCAAGTAGCCCGGCGCGGGTTGCAGGCCATATTTGGCAAAGAGCGCAATCGTCTCGGCGGCGGTTTTGTCTTTTTGCGGCCCAACTGGCGCGCCAGCGTAGCCCGCTTGGGCAATTTCGGCCAAGACCTCTTCCTCGGACATACCGTGCCAGGTAAGCTGTCCACAGCCGACGCGTATTTCGTTCGTCATTCTACGTTTCCTCAATTTGATTCAACTTTTGGATTTTACTATCAATCGGACTTACGCACTTGGTTAGACCTGTAGGGTCTTCGAGGCCCTATACAGGTCTCCTGTGAATCTACCCCTACCCTGTCAACTACCCTTTACCCACAAGTTGGCAGTAGACAAGGCGTACCGGGGACGGCCCAGCGGCACTACCCTATGTTTTGGGGCCAGCCCCGGCACGCGCGCCCTCCCTGCTACCCATAGATGTGGCTAAAGGGTAGACCCTGTCAAGGGGAGCGGTTAGGGGTAGGGCCCTAAATCATAACCCCATTTTAACACAAAAGGTCGGCACAAAAAATAAGACCTGAGCAGGCTTCATGCCCGTTCAGGTCTTATGGTTGGATTGCAAAGTGGCCGATGCACTTAACCTTTAAGTGCGCCCGCCAGCAGCCCACGCATGAACAGCTTGCCGAGCAGCAGATAGACCAAAATCGTGGGCATGGCGGCGATCAAGGCGGCGGCCATCTGCACATTCCATTCGACTGTCCAACTGCCAGCAATGTTGACCACGGCCACATTGATCGGCGCCAACCGCGGGTTGCCCAACACCACTAAGCCGATCAGGTAATCGTTCCAAATCGAGGTGAATTGCCAGAGCAGCACCACGGCAAAGGCGGGCATGGAAATGGGCAGCAGAATATGGCGATAGATGCCAAAGAAGCCACAGCCATCGATCTTAGCAGCGTCCAACAATTCATTGGGAATGCCTGTATAGTAGCTGCGAAAGAGCAACGCCGTAATCGGAATGCCAAAGATGCAATGCACCATAATCAAGCCGATCACTTTGCCATACAAGCCAAAGGCTTGCAGCGTTAAGACTAGCGGGATCAGGATGCCTTGATAGGGCAGGAACATGCCGACCAGAAAGAGAATGAACAGGGTATCCGCCCCGCGAAAGCGCCACTTGGCAAAAATATAGCCGTTGACCGAGCCCATGAGGGATGAGATCACCACCGCCGGCACCGTGATCACAATGCTGTTCCAAAAATTGGGGGCGACTGCGGTCCAGGCCTGCAAAATGCCTTCAAAGTAAATGCCTTTGGGCAGTTCCCACATGCGCGTCACATTGACATCCGTGTACGGCTTGAGGCTGGTAATCACCATCACATAGAAAGGCATCAGATAAAACGCGCAAAAAGCGATCAGCACCAGATAGATCGCGCCGCGCGTCCAAATTCGTTGTAAAGTCATAATTTCCTCAGGCTTTGGTCTCTATTGCTACGCGCCGCGCTTGCTAGCGTTCCACTTCATCACGCATACTGCGCAAATAGGGGATGATCAGAAACGCCGAAAGTAGGATCATGAACGCGCCAATCGTGGCTCCCAATGAGTAGCGATAGGCACCAAAGGTCGATTGATACATAAAGAAGGCCAATGTATCGGTGGCAAAGGCCGGACCGCTGCCACTCATCGACGCCAGCACATCAAAGACGCGGATCGAGTTCATGCCCGTGAGCACAATCGCGGTAAAAGTCACCGGCATAAGCAGCGGAATGATGATATAGCGATAGGTGGCATAGGTACCGGCCCCATCAATCGCTGCGGCTTCGCGCAACTCTTGGGGAATGCCGCGCAGGCCAGCCAGATAGAGCGCCATCACATAGCCGGTGAATTGCCAGGAGGTGGCAATTGTCACCGCCCACATGCCATAGTCCGGGTGTGAGATCCAGACCGGTTGAAAATTCTCCAAGCCGATCTTGGCAAAGAGCAGATTGATCCCCGTTGTCGGCTGCATGAGCCAACGCCAAGCCACACCAGTCACAATGCCCGAGACGGCAAAGGGGAAAATAATAATCGTGCGAAAGAGCGTTTCACCCCGAATCTTCTGATCCAGCAGCGAGGCAATAATAAAGCCAAAGATAATACACTGGCTCATAAAGCCAATGGCATAGTAGACCAAATTGCGCAGATCGGCGTAAAACCGATTATCGCTAAACATGCGGCTCCAATTGCGCAAACCAACAAAGGTATAATCGATAATCTGGCTGTTCCACTTGACCGTAGAGATGTAAAACGTCCACCCAATCGCGGTATAAATAAAGAGCGCCACTGCCAGAATGGACGGCAGCAAAACGAAGAAGGCGATCAACATATCGCTATTGATACGCCAACGTCGCTTGGGTGTTGTACTGGCTGCACGCGCCCGTTCGCCCGGCACCGCAATAGATTTTGTAGCCAAAATTTGCCCTCCTCCGAGAGACGGAACCGTGGTCGTAGAGACGCAAGATTTTGCGTCTCTACTTGCCCTACGCACTAAACTCGGCATCAGTGGCGGCTTGCACCAGCATGGCTTGGGCGGCGGCGACATCGCGATTGGTGGCCAGGTTGTTGATGGCGATGGCATAGTCGAGGACAAAGCTTTGCTTGACTGCGGCACCATGTTGGATACTGGGCAACAAGGTGTTGTTCTTAAAATCTTCCATAGCCGACAGCAAATATTCGTCATATTTGCTCAGATCGGGATCAGTGCGTGCAGGAATTGACCCTTTGATCGGGTTGAAGGCATCCTGACCCTCACGCGAGCCGCAGACGCGCAGGAAGTTGACGGCGTTGTCGCGGTCTGGCGCATTATTGGGCAAACCAAACGAGTCGGACAACACCATAAACATGCCGGCTGTATCGGGCGCGGGTGCCCAGCGGTAATCGCTGAAGGCTTTAGAGAGTAGCACACCGTGTGTCCAGTCCCCCATGATCATCATGGCGGGGCCATCATCGGCAACAAAGCGGTCGTTGATGTCACCCCAACTGGTGCTGAGATAATCTTGGTTGGCGTAGTCATAGGCTTGATTCAAAATCTCTAGCGATCTTGTCACCCGTTCATCTTCCCAACTGGTGGTGCCGTCGAACAGCCCCAAATAGCCAGCCTGATCAAGCTGGGTGATGAGGATATTCTCAAAGACATGCCCACTGAAGTTTGGTTCATTCTCGGCCACGGCCAGCGCGGGAATGCTAGCTGTCTTGAGTAACTCGGCGGCGGCAAAAAATTCATCCCAGGTGGTAGGCGCGGCGGCGACACCGGCGGCTTCGAGCTTGCTGGGGCGATACCACAGGACATTCGAGCGATGGATATTGACCGGCACCGAGTAGGGTTTGCCCTCATACGAGGCAATATCGATCAGGTCTTGGGGGAAGACATCATTCAAGCCCTCTTCCTCGTAGAGAAAACTCAGATCCTCCATGCGCCCAGGAACCACATGGCTGTCGATCAACTCGCGCCCCAAGTGTACCTGGAACGAATCCGGCGGTTGACCGCCCTGCATACGTGTTTCTAGCAGCGCCTTCATGTTGCCACCCTGGCCCGCACCACCGGTGAGCGCGGCATTGACAATCTCGACATCGGGATATTGGGCGCTGTAGATATCGTAGAGCGCATTCAACGCCTCTACTTCACCGCCAGAAGTCCACCAGGAGAAGATCTCCAGTTGACCACCACCCGCGGCGGCACCGCTGGCGGCGGTGCTGCCGGCGGCTGGTGCCGCACCGGGCGCGGCGGTTGGCGTCGCACAAGCGGCCAAGGCGGCGGCGCTGGTCCCAAGCGCGGCGAATTTCATGAACTCACGTCGATTCAGCGATTTCATTTAGAACTCTCCTTTGTTCACACGTTCAAGTGGCCGCATTCTACACGTTGTACAATGGGTACAAGGCACAATTGCGTTTTGTATCTGTGCAAACATCCATGAAAAAAGGACACAGATACAATGAATCAAACTCATCTACATCATTGGCCGAGCATTTGCCGGATGATGGGAATAGGGTGAGTAGTTTTATTCAGTTGGACACAAGTGGAAATACGGCCTAAACAAATTGCCAAGAAAAGATTTATCGAGGGGAGTTGTGTAATTATAATACGCAGTGGGTAGGGAATGCAATTCTTGCAAGGTACGCGGATAAATTCTGTGCAGAATGTATGATTTGGGCATGAGTCATGCGCGCAACGTTGGTAGGTATCTTGTGCGCATGACCCATGCCGCTACCGTACCCTATTGGCCCAGAAAATCTAACACAATGTCGTTAAATTCTTCGGGTTTTTCCCACATGGCAAAATGGCCGGTGTTGGCCATCAATAACAGATCGGCACCAGGAATTAAATCGGCCATTTCTTTGGTGTGATTGGTGTCGATCGCTTCTTCGTCCTTGCCGTCTAAAATCAAGAGGGGCGTGGTAATCGCCCCCAACTCTTCGGGCGTAAAGTTAGGTTCAGTGGCCCACATATTGCCGATATTGGCGAGAAAGGCGTCCCACTGTTCTGGTGCTGGCGACAGGGTTTGATAATCAGCGGCAGCTTGTTCAATATAGGCATTAAACTTTTCACTGTCGCCAATATCTGTACGTACACCGCTGGAATTATAGTTGGCCCCATAGGCCACAATCCGGTTCACCCGCGCAGGATAGTTCAGGATAGTTGATGGCAAGATCCAGACCGATGATACCGCCGTCGCTCCAGCCAACAATATCCGCCGTCGCAATCTCTAAATAATCCATCAGCGCCACCACATCGGCAGTCATCAACGCATAACCGATTGGCTCCTCGTTGAAAGTCGAGCGCCCGTGGCCACGACTGTCGAGCGCGATCACCTGATAATGCTCGGCAAAGATCGGAATTTGCTTGTCCCAATAGCCCGTATTGCCCAGCCCACCGTGGATCAAAATCAGCGGTGGGCCACTGCCATAAATTTCGTAATAGAGTTCAATGTCATTGATCGCCGCCGTCGTCGCGACCGGTGCTGGTGGTGCAACAACGGGCTGGCAAGCTGTGATCAACAGCACAACGAGCAAGAGCACTGTCCAAAGATACTTTGACATGGTCAGCATAGTAGTTCCTCCTTGCGGTTTCGGCGTGGATACAGGTGGACGCTATTGGTTTTGTCTATACGTGAACGTTGGCGCGGTAGGCATACTGTCAGTGCGATTGACATCAACACCGACAATGTCATGCTACCATATCTGCAAAATCGGTGCAATCGGCGTAAACTTTTTCCTGCCAGCCAACGGCTGGATTGTATATGTGACACGTCAGCATATTCCGACAGACAGCTAGATGTTATTGAGAATTACGGATCTACAGTAGAATGAACGCATAGGATTATAGTCATTTTTTGTAACGATTACGACAAGGTTAAATTTCATCACCGGCTGCGCTGAATTCATTCAACACGAAGTTAACGTTGGCGTAATAGGTACCATTTTTTGAATTTATTGGCGTTTCCACGCTAGGGAGCTCTATGAAAACACTGATTAAGCATGGCAAACTGGTGACGGCTGCCGACGAAACGGTGGCCGATCTGCTCATTGATGGCGAGATCATCGTCATAATTGGGGCCAATCTCGACCCTGCGCTGGCCGACCAGGTGATTGATGCCAGCGGCCTCTATGTGTTGCCGGGTGGGGTAGATGTGCATACACATCTCGACATGCCCTGGCGCGGTATGCGCACCATCGATGATTTCTACACGGGCCAGCGGGCCGCAGCCTTTGGCGGCACCACAACCCACGTAGACTTTGCCGTGCAAACCAAAGGCGATACCCTCTATCATGCGATTGATGATTGGTCGGCCAAGGCCAAAGATAAAGCCGTGATCGACTACGGCTTTCATATTGCCATCACCGATCTGACGGACCAGGTGCTAGCCGAGATTGCCGAACTGCCCAAGATTGGTGTCACCAGCATCAAAATGTTTATGGCCTACAAGGATTCGCTCCAGGTCGATGATCTGACGCTTTTCAAGAGCTTTCAGATGGCTAAGAATAGTGGTGTGCTCTCGCTGGTTCATGCCGAAAATGGTGACGCGATTGAGGTCTTGACGGCGCAAGCATTGGCCGCGGGCTATACCGAGCCCATTTATCACGCCCTGACCCGCCCGCCCGAATTAGAAACCGAAGCCACCGGGCGCGCGATTTGGCTGGCGCAAGTCGCTGGCAACGCGCCGTTGTTTGTCGTCCACTGCACCTGCGCCGGTGCTTTGGCTGCGGTTGATGCGGCACGCGCACGCGGTCAAGCTGTCTATGCCGAGACCTGCACCCAATATCTCTTCTTCACGAAGGATGATCTGCTAGGCACCGAAGGGGATGCCTTCAATGGGGCCAAATTTATTTGTTCGCCCCCGTTGCGCGAAAAGACCGATCAAGCTGCGCTGTGGCGCGGATTGGCAACCGGCGCGCTCTCTTCCGTTAGCACCGATCACTGTCCCTGGGGCTATGCCGAGCAGAAGGCATTGGGGCGCGCCAGCTTTGCCCAAGTGCCGAATGGCGCACCGGGCATTGAAGATCGCCTGTATATGCTCTGGGAAACAGGAGTGCGCAGCGGCCGCATGACGCCCAGTCACTTTGTGGCGTTGACGGCCACCAATCCGGCCAAGCTCTTTGGCCTCTATCCCAAGAAAGGAACGCTAGCCGTGGGCAGCGACGCCGACATTGTACTATGGGATGGCGACGCCGACCACACCGTAAGCGCGGCGACCCATCACAGCGCCATCGATTATAATCTTTTTGAAGGTTACAAAGTACATGGTAAACCAGTCAAGGTTCTGGTGCGCGGCGCAGTGGTAGTAGATGGCGATCAACTGCTGGCCGAGCCGGGCAGCGGCCAATTTATCCATCGCAACAGCCCGATCTTGCTGTGAGTCATTTTAACCCAATAATGCTCCCGCGGTCTAAGCCATTGGCGCTATCAGCAACCCATTGCATTATGCGATCTTTTTGAGCGGCGAATCTCCCCAGTTGGCGGCACGCTATGTCGGGCAGCAGGTATTGGTTGGACTCACGCGGTGGCGGAGCGCTTCAGGAAGGCGAGGGTGCGATCCCATGCCAGATCCGCGGCGGCTGGGTTATAGGCCTGCGCGCGATCAGCTTCAAAGAACCAATGGCCCGTGCCAGGGTAACGATAGAAAGTCACCGCGCCCAGAGAGCCCCCGCCAGCACGCCGTAGGGATTCCTCCAAGTTGTCGACGTTGGCTTGCGGCTCAAACTCATCGTTTTCGGCAAAGTGACCGAGGTAGTCGGCGCGCGAGTTGCTGAAGTCGTCGCCCCCGGTGCCGTAAAAGAGGACAACAGAATGGATCTGTTCGGGAGCGGCAGCGGCGAGGTCCAACGCATAATAGGCACCCAGCGAAAAGCCAATCACGGCCAGGCCGGGTTGTTCAGCACGTTCGATGAGGAACAGTGTTGCCGCCGCGATCTCAGCCTTGGCTTGGCGGTGATTGGTGTCGAGCGCTTGGCCAAGAATTTCCGCACCGGCAATGGTGTCGGCGACCTGTCCATGATAGAGATCTGGCGCAAAGACGACAAAACCAGCTTCGGCCAGTCGCGCGCAGAACGCCTTGATGGTGTCGTTCAACCCCCACCAAGCATGAAGGACCAATACACCAGATCCTGTGCCCGTGGGTGGGAGGGCGAGAAAGCCCCGCGGTTGCGATTGCGTCATGTGGACTCCTTATCGTAGTTGTATTTGTGCGCGCGGCGGCCTAACGGTGCGTGTTCTGCCGCTAGCCCTCGTCCTGTGTTGCGACCTGTCGGGCCTGCGGCGGGTTGCGACGATACTTATTTCTTTGAAAGCGCCTAAGGATAGTACAGACCTGCCCGCGATGCTCGCTGCCGTGGTAGAGCACCACGGCGATGACGATCCCTGCCGGAACGGGCGTATCGCCTTCGTCTGGTGGCAGCAGGTGCTCACTGTCCACATTGCTGGCCAGGAAGCGTTCCCAATCGGTCGCCATCCGGGCTGCATGCGTCAGCAGCACACCCAACCCAGTCCCCTTTTCCGTGTGCCATGGGTCGCTCGGTTCCTGGCCAAGCAGGCGCTCGATAGAGTCGATTTCGCAGTAGATGATGTGCCGTAGCGTCGCCATGATCGTGCCGTAGGTACCTGGCACGGTAGCATTCAGGGTTTGCTCGTCAAGCCGCTGGCAAAACTCTAGGAGTTCTATGTTTGCCCAGCTATTATGCCTGACAGGATCGTGCAGTGCGTGCGTCATCTTAATCTCCTACCTTTGGTGCAAGCTGCGCCGCTTACGCTACTCATAGAGTGTCGGAATCGCGTCGTGATGCGGCCACGAAATGCAGAAAAGAAGGTCGGCGCTCCAAGTTGCATGTGCAATTCCATATCAGGATGCGCTCGCATTGGCGCCCCTAAACGCTCACCGTTTCGTGAATAATCAAGGCTGCCTGAGTATGGCCTGAATCCACTCGGCCTTGACGCAATCCTTGACAGATCTGCTGGCAGAATTCTTGTCGGTAGGGCGCGCGCCGTGGCTGAGAAGCAGTCGTATGATCTCCGTTTGTTCTTCACGCGAAGCTGCGGATCCCGTGCCTCCACGTCCGGTGTTCTGAACCGCCAAATGGAGTGGTGTTGAGCCATTCTTGTTCGTGCGGAGGGCATCCGCTCCGTTGGAGAGCAGGACGCGCACGGCGGAGGTACAACGTGTCCGCACTGCGCGATGGAGCGGTGTCACACCGGTTTTATCCTCAGCGTTTGGATTCGCGCCGGCCCCAATCAAGAATTCCACGACAGCGTGTTGCGCGTCGGGGTTCCACGACGGCGATCCTGGCGTTCCATCAGCCGCGTAGTGGAGAGGTTCGGCACCACGCCGGTTTCTTGCGCTCACGTTCGCACCTCTGGACACGAGCTCCTCGGCGATGTCTCGCTGGTAGGCCGCAGCCGCAATGTGCAAGGGTGTATCGCCAGCGTACGTGTAATGAGCGATTTCCTCTAGGTAGTAGGTGCGCTCATTGTCACGAGATGCCCCGACGCTGATCGCCATTTGCGCGAGCGGGGGAGCCTCAGCTAATAGCCGCGACATCGTTCGCCGGTCGTGTGAAGCGATCACTTGAAGCAACGTCTGAAGCGCCTGCTCTTCCCTGTTGGCTGCTGACGTAGCGTGCTCGTTCATCGGGATTCGTCCTCCTCGTCCGCCTAATACAGGAGTTGGGCTAACCATCGCCAGCAAATCCAGTTTGCATTCGCTTACTTGGTAGCGCATACGCGTTGGCGCAGCAACGGCTCGCGAATCGCCGTTGCATTTAGCTGGCCCGCGTCAAGAAACGTCACAAAGCGCGCAAATCCCCTGGCTAACGCTTCCGCAAATGCTTCATCGTTGCCCAGGGCCGCATCCTCCAACCACAGGCCCAGGATGACGAAGGTGTTGGTCGTGCGGTCAAGTTTGCTGTCGAAGCGCGCGACAAGCCGGTCGCCCCACAAAATCGGCAACGTGTAGTAGCCGAACTTCCGCTGGAGCTCCGGTTTGTAGACCTCCCAGACGTAGTCGAAGCCAAATAAAACTTTGGCGCGCCCACGCGCACTGACGGGATCGAGCGGGGCGAGGAAGACGACCTCTTCCGTCGTGGTCGTCGCCACTGGCGTCCATGCTTGCGGCACGCGCCCAGCGCTCAATTCTTGTAGCACCGCGGCGTCGCGCCCAAGCGCGTAGTGGATCGCCTTCCACCCCTCAACCTTCACCGCGATAATCTCGCCGTCTGCCAACAGTGCCCCGAGCAGCTTCTTTGCGGCGCGATCCGGCTCGCCGCGACCCTGAAACGCATCAGCCGTACGGTTCAGCCGCGCCAAGCCGGAGAAGCTGACTTCCTTTTTGATCAGGAAACGGTCAACTGCGGCCTCATCGCTTTCGCAAATCAGATGCGCAGGTGCAACCAGTTCGGTAAGCGCGTAGACGCGTTCAAAGCGCTCGCGGTGGTGCGTCATCACTTCGCCGGTACGCCATAAGTAATACAGAGCCAAGGCGCTGTCCTTGCGGCCGCGATAACTTTGTGTGCGCGTGCGCGTTGCCATGGCGAAGTCGCGGTTGCTCACGGTGCCGCGCGCGTGCAAAATAGCGCGCATTTCGACAATGGCATCGGCGTGGTCGTGGGCAGTACTGCGCAGGCGGGCGTCGCTATCGCGCTCGCGGCGCATGACCACGCGCCAATGCGGCAGCTCGTCCATCGGGCGGGCGGCCAGCCAGCCACCCCAATCGAAAAACTTGCGCTGCTGGTAGGCACCCTCCTCCCACAGGCTAGGCGTGTAGTCGAGCACGCGACTGTGCAACTTGATGTCATGGCTGCGCGCGATGATTTGCAGCGGGTCGAGTTGCACGTACTCCATGGCGCGCATGGCCTGCTCTGTGCCCTCGCTGCCACGCCAGCGCCGCCCAGGCCACAAGCCCTGCTTGCCAAGGATGAAGCGACGAGCGGTGTCGATATTGATCGTCAGCATAATGGCCTATTGGGAGATGGAAATCTTGCGTTCATTCATCGTCAGCTACCTCTTTTGGGTAAGGATCGGGTTGCATGAGACCGCCTTCCCACATTTCAATGAAGTGTTGCGTGCCTATCCTAATCCACCTGCAAGTGACGATTATATCATATCATAGAACATAAGTTCTGGCAAGTAGCAAAACAACGCAGCAGCAATTCTAAATCTAAGACTGTAATTTGGACTACATATAAACTGGACGATTTAAAGCGGTCACAAAACGCTAGTACAGTTGGGCGTAGATACCACGGCAGTTAATAAGGCACGTTACTCGTGTACATCATGGTAAAAATAGGGTACCTTATTTACGCTGGGATCTACTAGCGATTTCATGGATTGACGCCATCTTTCTCGGCGTCAGCCCATAGAATGGCTCAAATTTAGCGTGACGCACGCAGTGAAAACTTGCAATCGACTCTATGCACCCAGACAAATCGGC
>DAOTTR010000873.1:0-2654 GCA_034437715.1 Caldilineaceae bacterium | reverse complement strand
TGCTGGCGCGCGAGCGTATCGATGCCCCGCCATTGGGCGAGCCAGGAAATTTGCTGATCTGAATGAAGACAGGTGTGCGGTACCGCGCACACCTGTCTTCATTATGGGCACTGGGCATGTGTCCAATCGGTCCAGCCCATATTTTTACCCGACTGAACCTGGGTAGCAACGGGAAAGCTCGTCTGATAGAAACAATTGATCAAGGGGGTGATCCATTCATCATCGCCCTCTGCTGCCCAGCCAATGTTGTATAGAAATTGGACAGAGCGCAGAATCGCCTGATTTTCCCATTCCCACACCGGATAGCCAGCCCGTTGCAGCAGGGTCGCCTGTACAACCGCACCTTGCAGCGCCTCCCACGGATAATTGGTTGGGGCTGGTGGCCATTGAAAGGCACCACCCCGACGCATCTCTTCGGGCAAGGCACCATCGATCGGATAACCAGCTTTGGCAGCACCAGCCGGATTTAATCCAGTCGGTTGGCCAGGATTGGCTTGCCAAGAGAGATCTTCGGCATATTCAAAGCCATTATACGCGGCTAGATTGCCCAGGTAGCCAAAAAAGACGCGCGCACTGCGCTCCAGTTCTGTCTTATCTCCCAGATAAAGCGCCACAGCCACGCGCGATGCCCCCGCGTGGGTGCCCCAATTATTGGGGCGCAACTCATGGGTCTGTTGTAACGTTTTTAGATCACTCCAACTCTCTAGCGGCTTGGTGAGCAAGCTGCGCAATTTGATACGAAATTGTGCATCCAGGCCAGGATTGTAATCGGCCAGATTGATCAGATCGGCAGCGATCACATAGGCGGCTAATTCGCGCCCCAATGCCAGGGTGCGTCCGGCCTCTTCGGTGTTGTTCGCGGTAATAAAGGCGAGCGCATCGCCAACTTCCGTACGATATTTCTCCTCACCCGTGCGTGCAAAAACCAAGGCCTTGGCCAGAATTTGGACATTGGCATCGCTCTCTTGATCGCCTAGCGTGGGTGGGCTCGCAACCTCGTCGGCGGTTTCTTTCAAATGTTCCCATGCTGGACCAGTGGTAGGCAGCGCGGCAAGCTGCGCATCGGCGATCCAGATGCCTGAGGTTGGAATAACGATCACCGGCGTTTGCTCGCGAATCAGTGGCAGATAGATCTGGGCGGCATCGTTGATTGGCGTGGCTGGCGCACCGCCTATGCCCAAGAGGAATGTGAAACTCCAATGCAGCAGAAGCAGGAGTGGCGTTTGTAAACTCGGTATAGACATTGGCTTGTTATTGCATCCTTCGCTATGGTGTGAAGCTGTGCGAGGAACTCGTGCTTCTGACGCGTCAACCTACTGGCATTATAGCCTAAAGATCGCTGACAAGCTTGGCTTTTGCTCGGCGCTTTGGCGGCGCATCTGCAACTTTTGACCAACGTAGCGTAGGCATAGATAAAAAATATCTGGAGCGACCAGCAAGAATTCGCTCCAGATATTTTATCCCGATAGGTAGTAAAGACTTTAGTCTTTGTCCAATTCAAAGAAAGACTAAAGTCTTTACTATAGATACAATAACGTTGCACCTCACTTCTTAACCAAGGGGAGATAGAGATGATTCAGCGCGATGATGACAGTTGCCGTGCTTGCCTGCCCCGAAATGCCATTTTCATTACTGCTGGTTAGCAATAAATGGATTTCGGTCACTGCGCCCGTTCCCCACTCAGGCAAAATCGCGATAGCGAAGCTTTTGCTGGTCTCACCGGGGGCAAAGGTCAGGGTGCCACTGATAACCGGAACTGCGGCAACTGATTGTGTGTCCACCGCTGTGTTCAAGGTGCCGGTGTAATGCGCTGTAATCGCGACATCGGATGGCCTATCCAAGGTGACAGTGATGATGACATCTTCGCTTCCCGCCGTCACCAGATAAGTGCCACTGCTGAAACTGACCGTAAAGGGCGCACCATCGGTTGGCGTGGCGGTGACTGTGGCCGTAGCCGTGGATGTTTCTGTCATCGCACTGGTACTGGTGGGCGTAGGTGTCTCGGTGACAGCGCCGGTGCTTGTGGCCGTTGCGGTAGCTGTGGTGGTGGGTGTTGTTGTGCCGGGTGCCAATGTCGACGTGAGTGTTGGTGTGTTGGTTGGTGTACCTGGCGCTGCTGTGGCGGTTGGTGTCGCGGTGGCGGTTGGCGTGCCCGGCCCTGGCGTCGCGCTGGCGGTCGGTGTTGGCGTGCTTGTTGACGTGGCCGTCGGTGTTAATTCATCATCGACAATCGTGAGCGTGGCTGTGTTTGGCGCGCCCAAGGTTGCATTGCTGGGATTGCTCAACGTTAGGATCACAGTTTCGTTGGCTTCATCTGCTGTATCGTCGAGCACGGATACCAAGAAAGACTTGCTCGTTTCGTCAGCATTGAAGGTCAGTATGCCACTGGCTGCGCTGTAATCGCTGCCAGCGGTGGCCGTGCCGTTACTGGTCGCATAGTTCACTGTGACTGTTTGGCTGTCCACGCGACTCAGGTCTACCGTGATCGTGGCCGCACCGCCCGCTTCATTGACTGTATAGGTGGCATTGGTAAACTTGACAATGTTGGTGGGCGTGCCGGCTCCCGTAGCAAAGGTGGCGCGGCTACTGAAGGTCTGTACATCCGCGGCATCGCTCGGACTGTCGCTCACCCCCACATACCATTCGTATTGGTG
>DAOTTR010000872.1:0-9783 GCA_034437715.1 Caldilineaceae bacterium | reverse complement strand
CCAGTGCGTGGGGAAACCGTGCGATCGCGTGAGGCCACGGTAGGGGCGGTGAGGGTAACTCAATAAGGGCGTGCAAACAGCGGTATTGTTTCCCCAGATGGGGACACCCGGAAATGGCTTTATCGGGTGTAATCGCTCGTGGATAGCGCGTAAGACCTAACTTTGGGCAGCGCTAGTTGAAACGAGAATTTCAAAAGTGGTGTACTTTGGATCACTTAGAAAGTAGCAGAGAAATATGGCTATGAACAGATTCAGTCGTCGACAGTTTCTTGCGTTGTCAGCCGTTGTCAGTGCATCGACGCTGGCGGCTTGTGCAGTGCCGGTTGCTACCAACCAAGGCTCCGCCGCCCCCGCCGCCGCCACCACCACGGTGGTGCATTGGGCCTATTCCCTATTACCACTCGATCGGACAACGCTGAAAAGTGTCCCCGCCGATAAGACAGAGAATGTCATTAATTACTTCGCCTTGAATGTGGAGCAGTTTAACGAGCTCGAACCAGAAACCGAGGTGCAGCTCGAGTATTTGCCCCATGATCAAAGCTGGTTTGCCAAGCTCGACGCCTCACTGGTGGCTGGCACCCCGCCCGATGTAGTCCAGGGGCCTGTTTCAGAAGCGGCCAAATATATTCCACTCGGCGCCCTCTCGCCGATCGACGACTATATGTCCGAGGAGATGAAAGCTGATCTCCACCAAGCGGTCGCAGCCGAGGCGAGTTTTGATGATCATCAATACCTTTGGCCTTGGCGGCTTTCCTTTGGCGGTGGCATTGCGATCAACGGCGGCATGTGGGAGCGAAACGGCGTCGGCGACCTGTTGCCATCGGGCGAGACGCGCCGCTGGTTAATGGATGAGTTTCTTGAAGCAGCCAAGGCCAATACTTCGACCGATATTTATGGTACAGTTTTATGTACCGACATTCACTACCAGATTACGCAATTTATGTTCGGTTTCGGCGCACGCCTCTTCAATGAGGACGAGACCGAGGTAATTCTCAACAGTCCAGAGGGCGTGGCGGGCTTGCAGTGGCTGATCGATCTGGAAAATGTCCACAAGGTTGCTGTGCCCGGTACCGCCATTCGCAAAGCGCAAGAAGCCGGACAACTTTTCACCGAGGGCAAGGCTGCCACCTTCCCATCGCAGGGGTCGGGCAAGACGCCACCAGAGTTTGTTGACCGCCCAGATGTCAATTGGTTCTGGGCGCCGCCGCCCAATGTGCCAGGCCAAGAGCCGATTGTCATGACCAACATTCATGGTCACTACGTCTTCCAACAGAAGGATGCCGACCGCACTGCCGCCGCGCACCGTTGGACCCAATTCCTGGTCAGACCAGAATCGCTCAAGCTGTCATTGGATGAATTTGGTATGCCACCAGCTCTCCAGTCGCTGTGGGGCGAGATTGAAGATGAGAACATGAAAGTCGGTCTGCGCTTTACCGATATGATGGCGACTTTTGGCCGGCGTGCCAGTGCCGCCGCCATCACCTTCTCGCTCGCACCGCGTATGCTGGAAGCAGCCTTCAGCGGCCAGTTGACACCCCAACAGGCGCTCGATGAGTTTGCCGTCGAAGGCAATAAATTGATCCAAGAAGCGATAGCCGGCTAAAGCTTTTTGTGCGTCCCCACGCGCAACGTGGGGACGCAGCTTGGCCGCGTTGCGTCTCCAGCGGCGCAGAGCGCCCAAGCTGCATTCTGCCGCCGAGCATCGGAACGAGTATTCCCCTGGTAGAAAACCAATCTCCCCCTTACGCATCATTCGGAGCAACTATGGCGCGACAATTGCTTGGCAGGCAAACCAAAAGTGCATTGTGGGGCTACTTCTTTGTGCTGCCCAGCCTGCTGACGTTTCTCATCTTTTCCTTCTACCCGATGATCGACTCTATCGTTTTGAGCTTTCAGCGCCTGCGGCTGACCGGACGCGAATGGGTCGGCCTCCAGAATTATGCGCGCTTGCTGGATGAAACAGCCTTTTTTACGATTCTATTCAATACCTTTCTGTATGCGCTGCTCATTGTGCCGCTAGGTGTCTTCCTCTCGCTGACCATGGCCGCGCTGATCTTCCGTCTGCCCGTTCCCATGCAGACTTTTTTCAAATCGGCCTTTTATCTGCCAGTGGTGACCTCTGGCGTGGTGATCAGCATGGTGTGGCTCTATCTCTATGACCCCGCGTTCGGCTTGCTAAATCATCTGCTCGGCAACGTTGGCCTGGATTCAGTGCTGTGGCTGGCGGATCCCACCTTTAGCTTGATGAGCATTGTCATTATGTACCACGCCTCGCACTGGGGCGGTTCCATCATTTTGCTGACGGCGTCCATGGGAGGCATTCCCAAGGAGTTATACGAGGCGGCAGCAATCGAAGGGGCGTCGATTCTGCGCCAGGTGGTGTCGATTACCGTGCCGCTGTTGAAACCGGCCCTCACCTATGTCTCGATCCTGGGCACGATTGCCTCGCTACAGATCTTTACCGAAATCTTTGTGATGACGCGCGGCGGGCCCAACTATGCGACGACCAACTTGGTCTTTTCGATTTATGAATATGGCTTCATCCGCTTTGACTTTGGGCGAGCCTCTGCTGTGGCAGTGCTCCTGCTCTGCATAACGATCACACTTGCCGTCGCCCAGTTTCGCCTCCTGCGCTCCAATGTCGAGTATTAGCTCCTCATGTTACGCACCGTAGCGTGAATGAATTCACCCTCTGGTATACAAAACCTGTTTCAACAGGTTATTGCACGAGTGTATTTCAACGCACTTTGTGTACCGGAGATGAGTAGCGTGCCGGGGACGGCCCAGCAGCATAGCGGTACTACGGCGTGTGTTTGGGCCGTCCCCGGCACGCCTCCTCTACTGTCTACTTTATAGGTAAAGGGTAGAGAAAAAAGAACGGTGAATTATGATTAGAAAGGTAATCCAGTGTCTAGCACTATTGTCTTAGCGCCACTGCCGGTTCGGTCCCAAACCATGCTTGCCCGTGCTCATCGCGGCTGGCGCGAGGCTACGCCATCTGAACGTATCTTTATGCTTTTCTCCTATATCATCCTCATCGGGTGGGCGGTGGTGAGCCTTTTTCCGCTCTATTGGATGGTGACGACCGCGTTGAAACCACCGACCGTGGTCATGAGCCTGCCCCCGGAGTGGATTCCGACGAGCGTATCGCTGAACAACTTTCGGGAAGCCTTCGCCAATTCACCCGTGGCGCGCTGGACCTTCAACAGTCTGGCGATGGCGCTGTCGGTCACAGCCTTTCAGTTGCTCTTTGCCACCATGGCCGGCTACGGCTTTGCCAAAAAGAGTTTTCCTGGACGCGAGTTGATCTTCTGGATCTATGTGAGTTCGATGATGATCCCCGGCTTTGCGCTGATCATCCCGCTCTTTACACTGATGACCAAGTTCGGGCTGGTGAACAGCTATCTCGGCCTCATTGCGCCGGGACTCTCGGCCCCGTTCGGTGTCTTCCTCATGCGCCAGTTCATTCAGACCTTGCCGACCGAGCTGATCGAAGCGGCCACAATCGATGGGTGTTCAGAGTTGGGGGTCTTTAAGAATATTATCCTTCCCTTGTCCAAGCCAGGGCTGGCCGTGCTGGGGATATTTGTCTTTATGGGCCAGTGGAATGCCTTCTTCTGGCCCTTGATCGTGATCAATTCCTCGGAAATGATGCCGCTGACGGTGGGCTTTGCACTGCTGGCCAACCGCGAGCTGCGGGTCAACTATGGTGCAATGATGGCTGCCGGCACCTACATGGCGATCACCCAGGTGATTGTCTTCTTCGCTTTCCAACGCTACTTTGTACAAGGCATCACCGTTGGGGGCATCAAAGGTTGATGACAGCGTGACGGGGTGAGATGATCAGCGTGGCCTTGCCAACCTTGTCAACTTGCCTTGGATTGAAAATTAAAGTGAACAGAGAAAAGGTGGAATATGAGCTTTGCTTATGCGGGGGTGCAATACCGACCAGCGGTGACTGGGCGGCAAGGGATGGTCTCATCGGCGCATCCGCTGGCGTCGATGGCCGGGTTAAGAACGTTGCTGGAAGGCGGCAACGCCATTGATGCGGCGGTTGCGGTTGCAGCCTGCCTGGGTGCGACCGAAATGGGTCTCTCCGGGATTGCGGGGGTGGGCTGGATGCAGATTTACCATGCCAAGACCAACACCCACACCTGTTTGGATTATCAAGGGTGGAGCCCCTACGCCGCCGAACGTAGCGTCTTTACCGGCCCCGATCAGCTTTTCCGCGGCATCAAGTCGCTGATGGTGCCCGGTTCCCCCGCCGGTTGGTGCGCGGCGTTGGAGCGCTTCGGTACCATGGATCGCGCCAGCGTCTTTAAGCATGTGATCGAAATCTGCGAAGATGGGCATCCCGTCACGGTCCACGCCGCCAACATTGTCAATACCTATGAGCCGTGGATGCGCGATTATCCTTCCTCCATGGCCTTTTTCTTCCCCGAAGGCGCGCCCATGCGGGTGGGGCAGTTGCACAAGCAACCCGATCTGGCGCGTACTTTTCGCACGCTGGTCGAGGGTGGCCCCGATGTCTATTACAAGGGAGAGATTGCTGACAAGATCGTCAATTTCTGCCAAGCGAATGGCGGCCTCCTGACGAAACAGGATATGGCCGATCTCACGGTTGAGTGGGTGGATGCCATCAGTATCCGCTACCGCGATTTTACTGTGTACGGTCCGCCACCGCCATCCAGCGCCATTCAGTGGTTGCAAACATTGAAGCTGCTCGAAGGCTACGATCTGAAAGCTATGGGGCATAACTCGGTTGAGCACCTGCATACGTTGATTGAGTTGGAGAAGCTGGCGATTGCCGATCGAGTGCATTACAACGTGCGGCCCGGTGCGCCCGTGGATTGGTTGCTCTCCGATGCGTATTGTGCAGCGCGGCGCAAACTTGTTGATCCCATGCGGGCGGCCCGGCTGGGCGGCGCACGTTACGCTACCACCATGGACACGGGCATTGTCAAACCCGGCGATCTGATGGGTATGCGCGAGAGTACAACCCACTTCAATGTGGTGGATGCAGAAGGCAACGCCGTCTCTTGTACACAAAGCCTGGGCGGCTTTGGCAGCGGCGTGGTAGTGCCCGACACCGGCATTTTGCTCAACGATTTTCTCTACTGGTTCGATCTGGATGCCGATAGCCCAAACGTGATCGCGCCGCACAAGAAAGTCGAAATGTGTCTCTCGCCCGGCATGATCTGGCGCGATGGCAAGGTTTTTGCCTGTATGGGCACACCGGGCAGCCATGGCATTATGGAGACGACACCCCAGTTCATGTCCAACCTGATGGATTTTGAAATGACAATCCAAGCCGCCATCGAAGCGCCACGCGTGCGCCCACAGGAGGCGAATCGTGTGATTGCCGAAGGCCGGATCAGCAAGGAAGTCCTGGCAGGGATGAGCGCGCGTGGGCATTTGATCGATCCCCAGCCCGATTTTTCCATGGCTTTCGGCGGCGCGCAGGGCGTGATGATCGATCCGGACAACGGGACCTTCTCTGGTGGGGGCGACCCGCGGCGTGATGGCTACGCGGTCGGTTGGTAAAGTGTAATCTTGATGAGGCAAGGCGGATCGATGAATCGATCCGCCTTACCTCGAACAGCTACGAAAGGAAGATCTACTGTGACCATCGGCCGGATTCGTGACGATTTCCCCATGTTGGCGCATTATACGCATTTTAACTGTGGCGGCATGGCCCCGCTTTCGACGAGTGTTGGGGCCGAATTGCTGCGCGTTCCCACCGCGATTATTGCCGAAGGACCCGCGCGTTTGCTGGCGCGTGACGACGAATTTATCGGCATTGAAAAAGCCAGAAC
The DNA here is from genome assembly GCA_034437715.1 of Caldilineaceae bacterium. Classification (GTDB taxonomy): domain Bacteria; phylum Chloroflexota; class Anaerolineae; order Caldilineales; family Caldilineaceae; genus JAHBVH01. The sequence goes on along the minus strand of DAOTTR010000872.1, from coordinate 3,967 downwards.
CAAGCTCGCCGCCTTTATTGGCGCGGATGCAGATGAGGTCGCTTTTACGACCCAATTCTCGACAGCCATGAACATTGTTGTCGAAGGCTTGGCGTGGCAGCCGGGGGATGAAGTGATTGTCACCGATCAGGAGCATCCGGCGCTGCTGATCCCATTGATGAACGTGGTCCGGCGCCATGATTTGACCGTGCACCGGATCCCGGTTTCGCACAACGCCGATGAGATGCTGGTGAGTTTTCAAGCCGTGCTCACCGACCGCACAAAGTTGGTCGCCGTCAGCCATGTGACCACCGACAGCGGCACTGTGCTACCCGCGGCAGAGATGACGCGTTTGGCACATGAACGGGGCAGCTATGTTCTCTTCGATGGTGCGCACTCGGTCGGCCAGTTTCCGGTTGATCTCCATGCGCTGGGGTGTGACTTCTACGCCATGGTCGGCTACAAGTGGTTGTTGGGACCCTATCCCTCGGCGGCGCTCTACATTCGCCGCGATCGGCTGGATCAAATCGAGGTGACTTGGTGTGGCAGCAATGTGACCCAAACGGGCAGCGTAACTATGGGTGTCGAAGACTTGAACTGGATTCCCGGGGCGCGCCGCTTTGAGTATGGTGGCCGCACCTATTCGTATGATACGGCCATGGTCGCTGGTCTCGCCTATGTCGAACAGCTTGGGGTTGTGGCGGTTGCAGAGCATGCGCGGCAGCTGACTGCCTACCTGCACGAGCAGTTGCCGCGGGTGCCGGGTGCGCATATTCACAGCCCACTTAATCTGCGCGACACAACGGGCATTGCCACCATCTCGCTTGATAGAATGGACGGGATTGCTCTCTCGACTGCCCTGCGCGAGCGCTGGCAGATGATTCAACGCCCGGCCCTGCGCGGCACAAGTGTGCGCATTTCGCTGGCGGCCTTCATCCAGGAGCGCGATGTGGACTTTCTGGTGGACAGTCTTGTAACACTTGCCACCGAATGAGTAGCTTATAGATAAAACCCTTAAAAGTCATAGATACGTTCTCGTGTATTACCGGGCTTATTTGGTTGACTTTTAAATGGTTTGTCCATTATCACAGTTGGTTTAGTCGCCTCGAGCCCATACCGTAACTGATAATGATCGCCCGCCACGGTGCAATCGCTTTCCCCTGAGCCGTGGCGGGAGGCTTTCTATCGTAGCTACCAACGGTTTGCAGCAATTTGCACAAAGTTTACATAATACCCAATAAATTCGCTATGCTCTTCGTGCAAGATGTCATATCTCCTCTGAACATTTGTTGATAAAATATAATTATCAAGTTTTTGTGATGCCGACAACCATCGTCTGATTTCCTGCTGCCAACCAACTCATGCGGACCTCTTCGCTATCTGCGCGCCTATTCTCAACCTTATGGACAAACCATTTAAAAGTCGCACCTATGAGACCGTCTATACACGAGAGAAGTTGTGCGACTTTTAAGGGTTTTATCTATTAGCTGATCTCTTGCTGCCCGTCGCCGCTGTCTTATTGGCCCTCTTGGTTGGCGTATTTCTCCTGTTGGCTTTGGGAGCCAATCCCTATGAGGCCTATTACGCGCTCTTTCATGGCGCGTTGGGCAACGTCAGTGGTATTACCCAAGCATTGACCAAAGCAACGCCGTTGCTGCTGGTGGGCATTGGCATTTGTAGCGCTTTCCGCAGCGGTGTGATTAATATTGGCGGCGAAGGGCAGATTATTGTTGGGGCGACGTTGGCAACCGCCGTAGCGCTTGCTTTACGCACATGGCCGGGGTGGCTGTTACTGCCAATCACCCTGGCAAGTGGTGCGCTGGCCGGGGCGATTTGGGGTGGGATTGCTGGGCTGCTTAAGGCGCGCCTGAATGTCAATGAAATTCTGACCACCATCATGCTCAACCAGATCGCGCTGCAATTGATGAACTTTCTGCTGCGCAGCCCCATGCTGGATCCTAAGCAGGTGGCCGCGGGCACCAACATTCCGCAAAGCGCAGCGTTGCCCGAAGCCGTGTGGCTGACGCGCCTTGTCCCGCGCACGCTGCTGCACAGCGGTGTGATCCTCGCCGTCGTGCTGGCGATTCTGGTTTATCTCTTGCTCTGGCGCACGACGATTGGCTATCGCATTCGCGCCGTTGGGCTGAATGCCGCCGCGTCGCGCTATGCAGGGATTCCTGTTGCAGGTTATTTGACGCTTTCACTGGTATTGAGTGGCGCGTTTGCTGGCTTGGCAGGGGCGGTCTGTTGGCCGTATTTGCCAGTGCGTGTGCTGTTCCCGCCGCCCCACCCGCCGAAAGTGGCACCGTGTCCGCCGCGGCGACACCCGCTGCCAGTGGTGAACCCTTCCGCATTGCGATTGTCATGCCTAGCAGCAAAGATGATATTGCCTGGAGCCAGTCCATGTATTCCGCCCTAGTTGCGGTGCAGACCGAAATGGGTGGCGAGAGTGCCTTGGAAATTGCGGTTTCCGAGAATATGTTCCAGGTGGCCGATGCCGCTGCAGCCATTCGCGACTATGCCGCCGACGACAACGACCTGGTCATCGCCCATGGCACACAATATGGCGATTCTATGTTTGAAGTGGCTATAGACTTTCCCGAAACCAGCTTTGCCTGGGGTACGGCCACCGACACAGGCGAGGCCGAAGGCTTTACCAATGTCTTTGCCTATGAGGCCAATGCCCAGGAAGGTGGCTATGTAAACGGCGTGATTGCCGCCATGCTGAGCACTGCGGATATTATCGGTGTGGTCGGTCCGGTGGAAGCGGGTGACGCCAAGCTCTACATTGACGGCTTTGTCGCCGGGGTTATGGCGACCAAACCCGAGGCTGTGGTCAATATTAGTTACATTGGCTCCTTTGGCGATACTGCCTTGGCTGCCGAAGCCGCCAATACGCACATCAAAGCCGGTGCCGATGTGCTGACCGGCTCTGCGCAACAGGTGGTGGGCGCGATTGGCATTGCGGCCGAGAATGGTGTCTTCTGGCTGGGCACACAATCTGATCAGACCCCGCTAGCCCCCGAATTTGTCGTAGCCAACCAGATCTATGATTGGCAAGCTACCGTAAAGGACATGATCGATCTGCACAACAGTGGCACATTGGGGAACAAGGTCTATGTGTTGACCTTGACCGATGGTCTGGAACTGGCCCTCAGCGATAACGCAGCGCTGACCGACGAGATTCGCACCACAGCCGATGCGGCGATTGCTGGCATCGAAAGTAGCGAGATCAGCCCCCTACCGGCTGAATAAAAAGTAGAGCGTTAGGGTCTGGCAGACCCTAACGCTCTAACCCAAGGCGAGATTAGTTTGCTGGTAGAGTGCGCTGGCGATTGCCGGTAAAGCGTGAAATCAGCGTGATAATCGCCAATGTGCCAGCCAATCCCAGCGCGGTATAGGCAACCACAGGTGCATCAGATTGCTTGACATAGATGCCGACAAAGGCCCATACCAGAACCAACGTATACGCGGCGTCCCATAGCTTTAGCGCAAACACAATGCCGATGATTGCTCCAATTCCGATCAAGATCACTGCCCAAAGTTCGGCGGTCAGCGGCGCACCCCGCCAACCCAGATCATAGAGCAGGATGGTCACATTGGCAATGGTGGCCACCGTGGCCCAGCCTAGGTAAATGCGAAAGGGAATATGCGTTGTCCAGCGTTCGGCATTGGTTACAGTGGCAAAGCTGGGGTAGAGCCGAGCATAGAGGGTAATCAGTGAGCCTAAGAGCAGCAAGATCACCAGCACAGAAAGTGGATAGAGGCCATAGTGCCAGGTAAAAATCCAGCTGCTGTTGGCAATACTGCTGAGCATAAACGGCCCAAAAATTGCGCGTAGCCGTGGGTTAGCACGTTGACCGGGCAATGCTTGATAGATGGCATAGGTGATCAACCCTAGGTAGATCACCCCCCAAATGCTAAAGACATAGCCCGCCGGTGTAAAGCGCACAGGGAAGCTGTCTGAGATGGCACCGGTGTCGCGGCC
>DAOTTR010000871.1:0-11861 GCA_034437715.1 Caldilineaceae bacterium | reverse complement strand
ATCGAGCGCTTGCCCAACAAAATCATGCGTAGGGGCGGCCGCGCAGCCGCCCCGCGTTTGGCTCGCTGCGAACGGGCGGCTGCAAGCCGCCCCTACTGGATACTTATTTCTTTCTACTGTCCTAATTCGCGGCATTCGTAACAACTTGAAGGGCGCATATCCCGGCGATGAAGATTGACAAAACATTGGCTGTAAAATAACAGTGAAATTTGAGCAAGCTTATGAGTTTATCACAAACATTTTCTGAAAAACCGCTTACCACCAACATCGTCCATACGGGCTTCTACCATTGGCTGACGCTGGAGCGCGTTCTCTATGGTCTATTGCTGTTGGTGGCAGCCGGTCTACGCCTGGGCGGGTTGAGTGAGCAACCACTCACCGCTGCCGAAGCGGGTCATGCGTGGTCGGCATGGCTGGTGACCAATGGCAACGCGGCTGCCCTGGCACCGACACCCGACAGCCCTTTGCTCTATGCGCTCTATACCCTGCTCTTTTGGGTTTTCGGGGCCACCGATGCCACGGCACGCATCGTGCCGGCGCTGTGTGGCATTGGCCTGGTCGTTTTGCTCTGGGAATGGCGTACCTGGCTTGGCCGCACAACAACCCTATTTGCGGCACTGTTAATCGCGCTTGATCCGTGGCTAGTCGCCTATAGTCGGCTGGCCGACAGCACCATGCTCTCCCTTTTCTTGGCGATGCTCACGCTGACGGGATTGATGCGGTTGGCTGCTGCGGAAAGTACCAGCGCAGCCAATTGGCGGACAACGACTGCCATCAGCTTTGGCCTGCTGCTGGTCAGCGGCCCCCAAGCGTGGAGTTTCTTGGTGGTGCTTGGGCTATTTTGCTGGTTTGTGCTTGCCGTTGCCCCTGCAACCGATGAAGCGCCCACACCCTGGGCAACCGTGCGCACGCAGATCAGCACGCCAAGCGTGTGGATCCTGGTTGCTAGTGCTGCGATTTTGGGGGCTACCTGTTGGTTGGCGCGCCCCGAAGGCCTCGGCTCGATCAGCACCAGCTTGACCCTGTGGCTGGGTCAGATCACGGGCGGTGATGCACCGGGGCTCTATTCACTGGGTTGGCTCGGCTGGCGTTTGCTGATCGAACAACCGTTGGCGTTGCTCTTTGGTCTGATCGGGTTGGGTGCCTACTGGCGCAACCGCGCGGCCGCTGCTGATCAGGCCGGCTGGATGAACTTTCTGACTGGCTGGCTGATCTGGGGAATTCTGTTGTTGCTCTTCCCTGGACGCACGCCGCTGGTACTTGTTGTGATCGGCCTGCCGCTCCTGCTGCTGGCGGCATATGGCCTCACCCTGTTGCTGCAACAGGCGCGTGACGGCGTGGCATGGCGCGAGAATGGGCTGCTGCTGGTGGTATTGACGATCTTACTGATCTCGTTTGCATTTTGGCTCGCTGGTCTGACAACGAATGCGGTCTTTGATGGTGTCCTGGCGCGCACGTTGCTCATTATTCTGGCACTGATCTTCCTGATCGTGCTGGCGTACACACTTTGGCTGGATGGCCGCCAAGCGCGACTTGCCGCTGGCACTTTTGTGGCGTTGCTCTTGTTGGCGTGGACGATCAGCAGCAGTTGGCAGCTCAATCAACGGTTTGACTTGGCCTATCCCGATGGCTTCTTTGCCACTTATACGAATCCGGATGTGCGCCGCCTGGTAGCCGATGTGGAGATGTTGAGCGCACAACGGCGTGGCGATGCCAATGAAATGCCGGTACAAGTGGAGATGGTAGGCACGCCCGATCCGGTGCTGGGCTGGTATCTGCGCGATCGGCGCAATCTCACCTGGGTATTGGCCCCTGGCGTGGTGGATGGGCAAAGCCCGCCCGTGGTGTTGATGCTTTCGGATGCCCAACAAGTCGATAGTGCGTCCACCGATAGCGCGGTCAATGGCTTGGCCGCCAACTATCTGGGCAGTCGCTATGCCTTGCGCGATCATTGGCTGCCCGCCACCCTAACTGAAGCGGAAATTCCGCAAGCGCCTGAAACCGCCGAGCTTGGCTTTGCGGCGCGTATGCAAGAGCGCTTGAATACGCGCTGGTCGGCACGCTGGCGTAGCGTGCTGCGTTGGTGGATCTATCGCGAAGCACCCGCGATTCCACCCAGCGACGCGGTGATTTTTTGGGTGGCGGCGGATGCCACGAATCCGTAACGATAACTGATCGAATGTAAGCGCTGATCGCTTCTCGAAACTGGTCAGCGCTGGCGGCTAGCGCTATATTGAAGTTTTGGAGTAGGAATTTGTCTATGACCATGAAAGAATTGACACAGGATAGCACAGCGCAACCAACCGATGCGCAACTTCCCAATGGCCTACCTACGGGGGCAGACAAGGAAACGAAAGTGGCGCGTCCGCTGGAACCCACGCTACTGGATCGCCCATTTTTTACCTTGGTCAAGTTTAACTGGGAAACCACGGCTTGGCTTGTATTGTTGGTGATTGCTACCGTGCTACGCTTCGTCAACGTAGGCGAACGCGCTATGAGTCATGATGAGAGCCTACATACGCTCTACTCATACTATCTGTATGACACGGGTAAGTATGAACACAACCCGATGATGCATGGGCCGTTGCTCTTTCACCTGAATGCGCTTGCCTATTTCCTCTTTGGCGATGATGACGCCACGGCGCGCCTCTTTCCCGTCTTGGCTGGCATTGGCATTGTGCTGATGACGTGGTTCTTCCGCCGCTATATTGGGCGGGTTGGCGCGCTGGTGGCCGGTGTGCTGGTGACGGTTAGTCCCAGCCTGCTTTTTCATAGCCGCTATATCCGCGATGATATTTATATCGCGTTCTTTTTGATGCTTTGGATCTACGGCGCGTTTCGCTATATGGATACTCGCGAGCGCAAGTGGCTATCGTTGATCATGGTAGGCATGGCGTTTGGCATTCTTTCCATGGAAGCGCATTTTATTAGCGGGGCCATTTTGGGGGCATTTTTCATCAGTCTGGGGCTCTGGCAAGTGATTGGGCAACGATTGTGGACGGCCCTCGCTCCCTTGCCGATTGGCGGTGGCATCTGGTATGCCCTGCACATTCAGGCGCGCGATCTGGCCAACCAAGCCGCCACCGCCACCGATCAAGCCGCAGAATTGTTAAGTCGCAGTGATCGGTTGGAATGGACTGGCATTGCCGCGTTGGGCATCGCTGGCCTAATCACGCTTGGTGTGCTCTATCTCTATGTGAAGCGCGAACAATGGGACCGCTTGCGCCAAAGTATCAGCATTGACTTGGGCGTGCTGATGCTCACCCTGGTCTTGCCCTTTACTGCCGCTTTCTTTCTGCCACTGCTGGGCTGGAAGCTAAAAGAAAAGTTTGATAATATTGCAGGCTGGACTACGGGCGAAATGGTCACCGTGGCCGTGATTGTGGTGCTCTTAACAGCGCTATCCGTGGGTATTGCCTATTTCTGGTATGGCATGCGCTCCCAACCAGCGGGCGAGCGCCATCCTTGGCTGAATTTTACAACCTGGCTGCAATTGATGGGCGCGTTTTGGCTGATCAATATTCTCTTCTTTACGACCTTCCTCACCAATCTGCGCAATGGATTGGCAACTGGGATTGTCGGGTCGCTGGGCTACTGGCTGGCTCAACAAGAGGTAGCACGCGGCGGTCAACCGTGGTATTACTACCTCATGCTCGGTAGCCTCTACGAATTTTTGCCCTGGTTCCTGACGATTGTGGGCACCGGCGCGGTTGTCTACTGGCTCTTTAAAGTGAATAGCTGGGATCCTGTGCCCGCCTCTGATCTGCCAGCGGAACTCTGCGCTGCCGAAACGGACGCTGACGGGGATGTTGATCCGTTGCGCCAAAACCGTGTCTACTTTGCTGTGTTTGGCATCTGGTGGGCAATTGCTTCGTGGCTGGCCTATACGGTGGCCGGTGAAAAAATGCCTTGGCTGCTGACGCACATGGCACTGCCCATGTGTATCTTTGGTGGCTGGTGGCTTGGCCGGCTCTTTCATCGCATTGATTGGGGCAGCGCGCGCGCCCACCGCGCCATCTGGCTGATCGGCGTGACGCCGGCGCTGCTCTTTGTGCTGCTCACCTTTGCGGGCGTTACCCCCTCCTATGATCGCTCGCTCAGCGCCCTGTCCGACACTATGCAGCGCGTGCTCGCCCTGGGCATTGCCGTCAGCTTGCTCTATCTGATTTGGTACTGGGCGGTAAAATTGACATGGATGACCACGGCGCGTTTGCTAGGGATTGGCTTTGTGGCGCTGCTCTTCCTGCTTACGGTGCGCTTTTCCTACATGCTCACCTATAAGAACTTTGACATGGCGACCGAATATCTGGTCTATGCCCATGCCTCGCCCGACATCAAACGCGCCCTGCGCGAGCTTGATTCGATCAGCGAGCGCACGGTTGGCGGGCGTAATATTGTGGTTGCCTATGATGATGACAGCTCGTGGCCGCTCAGTTGGTATATGCGCCTCTATCCCAACCACAAGTTTTATGGGGCCGCGCCAACAACCGATACGATGACCGTGCCTGTGATCATTGTCGGGCCCAAAAATTATGACAAAGTCCACCCCTACGTCACGCGTGATTATGTCAAGCGCACCTATCGCCTGGTCTGGTGGCCGGATATGGATTACTTTAATATGACCGGCGAACGCTTGTGGAATGCAATTGCCGACCCGCAACAGCGCGAACGCATTTTCCAAATCTTTTTCTATCGCCGCTATCGCGATACCAACGATTACACCAAATTCCGTGATCTCTCGCAATGGCCCCATCGTCACGAATTTGAGATGTGGGTACGCCGCGATCTGGCCGCCGACATTTGGGATCTGGGCGTGGTGCCCGTGGTCGAAAGTGGTAACGATGTCGAGGCCCTGGCGCGCGCCAACGAGGTTGATCTCGCTGCGCTGGCTGTCTATAACGGTGTCTATAATGACAAGCCGCTATTCACCCCGCGCGCGCTGGCTATTGCGCCTGATTCTGCGCGCGTGATCGCAGATACTGGCAATAACCGGATTGTCGTGCTCGACCGCGATGGCAATTTTGTGCGTGCCTTTGGCTCTGGCTGCCGCCTCGGCGAAGGGGCCGCCAGCGGCTGTATCGATCCCGATGGCGATGGCCCACTGGCATTGGGCGATGGGCAATTCTACGACCCATGGGGATTGGCGGTTGGCGCGGATGGCCAAATCTTTGTCGCCGATACGTGGAATGGCCGCATCCAGGTCTTTACCGCCGATGGTAGTTTTGTGACTAAATGGGGTGTCTTTAGCAGCACCGGTGGCGAATTGGCCGACGCATTGGCGCTCTTTGGGCCGCGCGGTCTGGCGATTGCTGCGGATGGCAATCTGCTGGTGACGGATACCGGCAATAAACGTATTATCAAATTTACCCCTGCCGGTGAAGCGCTACAACAAGTGGGTGGCGGCGGCGTGATCGGCGGGCGCTTTGAGGAGCCAGTTGGGATTGCCGTATCGCCGCTGGATGGCAGCATCTTTGTCGCCGATGCGTGGAATCAGCGCATTCAAAAGCTGACCCCCAACCTGGAATTTGTGGCCGAGTGGCCGGTTCCTGGTTGGGAATCGGAGGACATTGCCGCCAAACCCTATCTGGCGGTAGCGGCGAATGGGGATGTTTATGCCACCGATCCGCAACTCTATCGCGTGTTGGTCTATAATCCGGCGGGCGAGATCAAGGCTGCGTTTGGTAGCTTTGGCAGCAATGCCAATCAATTTGATTTGCCAACCGGCATCGCCGTCGATCCGGCCACCAACACGATTGTGATCGCCGATGCCAACAACAACCGTGTCATGAGTTTCCCGCCGGTTCCGTAGCGAGATAGGGCGGCAGCTGTAGTAAAGACTTCAGTTTTTGTCGATGCAGGGAAAGACTGAAGTCTTTACTACTACCTAGCAAAACTTACTTGACAGTAGACCTTATGCCGATTTAATTTTGTGCATTCGTAGGTGCGGTTTGTAACCACACAAGCGCGGTCGATGCCGACGTGTGCGGTTTGTAACCGCACCTACAAGAACAATTCCACCTGGTTTTGTTGCCGAAATAACAAATCGGCATAATCTCTAGTGTAATCGTACTTTGGCGAGGGGCGATGAGCACAAGATCCGGGCAGCGCTATCGCTTACGCTGCTGGTTGCCCAGGGATGGGCCCAGGGATTTATTGCGCGGTTTGATCGGGCTGGGTGTTGGCTGGCTGCTCCTTACACAACTGCTGTGGGCGAGCGGGGTACAGGCTGCACCACACCGACAGGTGCCCACGGTCGCCCCCGATGCTGTCAGCACGCCGCTGCCAACCCAGACGGCAAATTCCGTTGAAGCGACATCGTCCAGCAATTGGGCGACGCCACAAGATGGCAGTGCGTTGGCACCGGGGCGCACTGTCGAAATCAAGCCAGGTGATACGCTGTGGACGCTGGCGCTGGAAACGGGGTTGGATCTGGCGCTCATGCCCTGTACAGTAGCGCCCGACTTTACGCCCGATCAACCGTTGGTGATTGGCAATAGGCTGGATCTGTTGCCACCGGATCAATGGTGCCACACCAGCGCACCCGGCGAGACGCTGGCTACCATTGGCGCACACTATGGGGTGATGCCAGCGCAGATTTATGCGGTGGCCTGGAATGGGTTGCAAGGTGTGCCATTGGCGGCGGTACAACCGGTGGCGGGGCAGCATTTGCGCATTCCATTGAATTCGGTCGCCGTGGATGGCCAGGTGACAATTGAAGGCGAGCCATCTTTTCTAACCTGGATGCTGCATCAACCGGTGGATACGTCACCTTTTGCCGTGTTGGCGGTGGGCGGCCCCTTTGCCGAGCAGATGCAACGGGCAGCACAACTCACCAATCGTGCGCTGCGCCCCGTCGATCAACTGGGGGTGGTGCCGGCAAACTGGCCCTATGGCAGCGGTGTTTTTACCTGGCCACTCGCGGGCTGGCTCACCCAGGGCTATCGCTATGACCATCGGGCGTTGGACATTGCCGCCCCGGCGGGCACGCTTGTAACAGCCGCCGATCGTGGCGTTGTCTTGCGGGCAGGCTGGAACAATCAGGGCTATGGCTTCTTCGTCATCATTGATCACAACATCGACTATGTGACGCTCTACGGGCATTTAAGCGAAGTGCTGGTGGTTGAAGGGCAAGTCGTGGCGCAGGGCCAGATCCTCGGCAAGGTTGGCTCCACGGGCAACAGCAGCGGACCCCATCTGCATTTTGAAATTCGCGATTTCGGTCGTTTAACCAATCCACTTGAACACCTGGTGCAATAGGCTATGGCTGCTAAAACTGATCCTGTGATCGCCGCATCGAGCCGCGACGCATCTGATGGTCTACTCGCCCTACCCAGGGGGCGTGCTGTGAACGCGGCCCGCCGTGAGCCACGCTTTCGCGGCCTGCTCTGGGGCGTTTGTGCGCTGCTGGTTGCTTTCCTAGCCCAGCATCAACTCTATCAGGATCACCGCGCCGCAGCGCTCCTGCTCTATACCGTTGCCTTGCTCTGCTTTGTCATTCCCTTTCGCCGTCAATTGTGTTTGCCCTTAGCCGTTGCCGATCAGCTTGGTGGGGTGGGTGGTTGGAGCCTGCTGTGGCGTTGCGTTCCTGGGGTGTTGGCCGTTGTTTTGAGCGTACTCGCCTTGCGCACTTTTCAGCTTGATGTTGAGCGCCCCACCCTCGGCGCGTGGTGGATGCACATTGGCAGCGTGATCCTGTTCTTGCTGTTTGCAGGGTTGCTCGACTGGCATGCGCGCCAATTCCCTGTAAACCCTGCTGTAGATGTGGCTGATGACACGCCCGCGATCGCTGTGGGGTGGCAAGTGGCGCTGTGGATCTTCCTGCTGGCGACGGCGCTTTTCTTTCGCCTGTGGCGCTTTGATGAGCTACCCTTTGGCACCTGGTATGATGAGGCGGAAGCTGGCTTGTTGGCGCTGCGGATTCTGCAACCAGAGCCCTATTGGCCGATCTTTGAAGGATCGATCAATGTGCCGGCCCATTACCTCTATTTGATTGCCTTCTTTTTTCATTATGTTGAAGTCTCGACACAGTCGATCCGGCTGGTGAGCGTGGTGATGGGGGTGGCAATGGTGGGGGCTGCCTATCTGGCTGGTCGCGAACTTTTTGGTCGCCTGTGGGGCTTTGCCCTGGCCTTTGTGGTGGCCGTGGCGCGTTGGAGTGTGAACTTCAGCCGGATTGGCATGTACAATATCAGCACGCCCTTCTTTGAATTGCTGACGATTGGGTTGCTCTTGCGTGCCTTTCGTCGTGGCCGTTACCTCGACTATGCCCTGGCTGGCCTGGCGTTGGGGTTGGGGCTTTGCTTTTATGTGGCCTTTCAACTCTTTGTGGGCGTCGTGCTCCTTTTCTGGCTGTTGACCAGCCTTTTGCAACGGGGCTTCTTGCGCCGCACCTGGTCTGGGTTGCTGCTGCTCCTGGTTACGGCGGCCTTGGTGGTAATGCCGCTGGCGCTCTTTGCCTATACCAAGCCGGATGTCTACTTTGCGCGCACCAAAGGCACCTCCCTCTTTGCCGATAAAACACCGCTGGGGGCATTGCCGCCCGTGTTACAGAATGTTTGCCCGCAACTGAGCCTGGATTGGCAGGAGCACTGCCAGCGTCTACCTTTGCTGCTAGAGAATGCGCGCAAACATTTGCTCATGTTCAACGATGTGGGCGATCCCAATGGGCGGCACAACCTGCCCGGTGAGCCTATGGTGGACAATCTGACAGCGGCGCTGTTGGTGCTGGGCGTTGGGCTCTCTTTGTTGCGTTTCTGGCGACCGCGCGCCCTGCTACTGCTGCTGTGGCTGGGGGTCATGTTGTTGGGGGGCATTCTGTCGTTGGGCTTTGAAGCGCCCCAGTCGCTGCGCGCGATTGGCACCCAACCGGCGGTCTATTTGCTCGCCTTCGTGCCGCTCTATGCGCTGTGGCAAGCCTGGTTGCGCAGTGGCGGGCGACCCTATCCACACTTTTTTGTGGTGCCGCTCTGTGGGTTGTTGCTCTGGATCGGGTATGCTAACTTTACCACCTATTTCTATCGCCAAGCCGAAGACTTTGCCGTCTGGAATGCTTTTTCCACGCCCGAGACGATCACCGCTAACATTTTACGCGATCTCGACGAGCAGACCGCAGCTTATGTGATCTCCTATTTTAATGGCCACCCCACGTTGAATTTCCTGGCGCGCGGGATGCAGCCCTATCGCCGCCTGGAAACCACCGATCATCTGCCATTGGCTTGGCCGGCGGACAAAAATATTGCGCTGATCACCAACGCCGACAGCCACTCGATCTTTGAAGAGGCCAAACGCTATTATCCCAATGCGATCTTTAAAGAGATTCAGCCCCCCGCCGGTGGCCCCACGGTGGTCTACTATGCCTATCTCTCGCGCGCGGATCTGCTGGGCGTGCAAGGCTTAAACGCCACCTATTATGCCGGCTCAGAATGGTCCGGCGCGCCGCTGTTGACGCAAAAAGATCTAACCCTGCAATTTGACTGGGCCGCCCAACCGCCGGTGGCGCTACCTTTCTCGGTCGAATGGGTGGGTGGGCTGGACATTCACACCTTTGGCGCGCATCAATTCTTCTTGCAGACGCCGGCCTATGCCGAGCTTTACATTGGCGAAGAACGGGTACTGGCTGGCACAGGCGAACAGACCACTGGCTTGGTCTTGGCCGAAGGCAAACATACCTTGCGCGTGCGTGCCGTGGGCGGATCGGGGCCTTTTCACCTTTCCTGGCGCACCCCCGCCGCCGGTCCAGAGATCATCCCGGCGTCGGCCTTCTATGTGGCGCCGGTGACGAGCAACGGCTTGTTGGGCAAATATTATCCGAATAACGATTGGCAAGGGCTTGCTACATTGGAGCGGATCGATCCGCTGCTCAATCTCTATTTTCATATTACGCCGCTGCCCCGTCCCTATACGGTCGAATGGATCGGCAAGATCGCCATTCCGCAGCGCGGGAACTATCGCTTTGGCCTGGAATCGATCGACGAAGCGTCACTGACGATTGACGGGCAGACGGTCACCATCAGCCCAATCCCCAATCAATATAGCGAGGGCGCGATTCAACTGGAAAGTGGCCTGCACGATATCCGCATCCGCTATGCCGACCGCACCGATCACACCCACATCAACTTCTATTGGGTGCCCCCCTTTGGCGGGCAACAGCCGGTGCCCTCGGAAGTGCTCTTTCCGCCACAAGCCAACTATGAACGGGTGATCTTGCCCGATGTGGCGCAATTGGTCTTTAACCCCAATGCCCCACCCGCGCCCACCCTAAGTGGCCTGCCATTGGGCGGCGTGGCGCGACCGGTGGCCGCGGGGCTGAATCAACCCAAGGGCATTGCCATCGGCCCCGACAACCGGCTCTATGTCACGGATACGGGCAACCAGCGCGTGCTGGTGTTGACGCCCGATGGCACAGTGGTCGGCGAGTTGCGCGGGCCCGATGGGTTTATCGAGCCCTTTGATATTGACGTTGATCCCCAAGGTCAAGTCTATGTGCTGGATCCGACTGCCGAGCGCATTCACCTCTTTGCCCCCGATAACAGCTACCTGGGCGATCTGCCCGTGGATCCGGCCTTGGTGGCGCGCTCGCGCGGGCTGCACGTTGATCGCGAGGGGCGGATTTGGATTGCCAATACACCGGGGGGGCGGGTAGTGGCACTGGATCGTGAGGGCAATCGGCTCATGGAGGTGTTGGTCTGGCCAGGCGAAGATAGCCAACCGGTGGATGTGGCGGTCGGCCTCGATGGCTCGATCTTTGTCACCGATGCTGGCCTGAATAAGTTGGTACAATTTGATGCCAATGGGCGACGCCTGCTGGCCTGGGATATTCCCGTTGCCAACAGCCTGGACAGCAGTCATCTGGCCGTGGATGGCGCCGGCTACCTCTACCTGAGCAAACCCGAAGCGTTCCTGGTGACCCAATTGCTGCCCAACGGGGAGCTGGTGGGGGATTGGTCGGCCATGCCCCCCAACAGCCCACCCGTCAAACCGATTGGCATTGCCGTGGATAGTAGTGGCCGCGTTTGGTATGTGGATACGATCAGCGGCACGATCTATGTGATCGAGCCGGATGTGGGGTAGATCAGGCGATCTGGATCACCTGCTGCGCTGAATTCATTCAACACGAATGTAACGTCGTCGTAATCGTTACCTTTGCAGCTCGATAAAGATGGGAAAGCAAAAGCCTAGTAGATCCCAGCGTAAATAAGGTACCCTATTTTTACCATGATGTACACGAGTAACGTGCCTGATTAACTGCCGTGGTATCTACGCCCAACTGTACTAGAGATTATGCCGATTGGTTATTTCGGTAACAAAACCCGGTGCAATGTTCTTGTAGGTGCGGTTACAAACCGCACCTACGCTATATCGCGACTTCTCCAGAATTTCAGCGGGTTTCTGCTTTTGGGGATACTCCGCAAGCCGCGCTTGATGAGCTACGTATTGTCTTGGAAGGTGTAATTGAAACTTACAAGGAAGTGGGATGGGAACTTCTGCAAGCTAAAAAACGGCAAGCATACAGCGGTCAGTTTCGGGTTCGTTTACCTAAGGCGCTTTCAAAGCAATAAGTATCCAGCGCTTGCCCAACAAAATCATGCGTAGGGGCGGTCGCGCAGCCGTCCCGCGTTTGGCTCGCTGCGAACGGGCGGCGGCAAGCCGCCCCTACTGCATACTTTATTCTTTGCAATGGCCTAAGTCTTTGCATCAGCAGGCCGTTGAGCAGGCTGATAGCGAAGATGTGTCACTAAATACGCTAGTACAGTTGGGCGGAAATAACCATACTATTCTCCGGTGAATCAGTAGTGAATCAGTAGGACAGTGAGACAGTACAAACACTGTTCTACTGTCCTACTGATTCACTGTCTTACTTA
>DAOTTR010000870.1:0-4141 GCA_034437715.1 Caldilineaceae bacterium | reverse complement strand
CCGACGCCGTAAAGGAAAGCGTGCTGTTGAGCGCGCCACGCACCTGGGGCGCGCTGCCGGTAAAGTCGGCGGTGATCGTGTCATCTTCGACGGTCAATGTCACGTGGATCTTGGTCGGTGGCCCGCCCACGCCGTCACTGTCCAGATAATCGGTAAAGCTGTAGCTGCCGTCGGGCCAACCGGCAATCTCGGCGCGCATCAAGCGTTCGGTATAGGCGATCAGATCGGCGGCACAGGCGGTAAAGGTCGCCACACCATAGCGCCGGATCAGATCATGGATCGCCCGTTCGCCAATATGGCAGGCCGCTAACTGGGCGCGAATGTCGCCAATCGTCATCTCCGGCACGCGCACATTGGCGCGGATTAGCGTGAAGATGGCATCGTCGGCCACGCCCTTGCGATAGAGCTTGAGCCAGGGAATGCGCAGACCATCTTGGAAGATCTCAGTATTGTCACACGCCGAACTGCCGGGCAACCGTCCGCCCATGTCCAGATGATGGGCCGTGCTGACAGCAAAGGCTACCCGTTCCCCTTCCCAGAAGATCGGTTTGACAATAAAGATGTCGGGGATGTGCATACCGCCGTCAAAGGGATCGTTGAGGATGAAAACATCGCCCGGCTGGATGTCGTCGCCAAACTTTTTGAAGAGGGTCGCCAGCGCAAAAGGCACCGAACCCAGATGAAAGGGAATTGTCACGCCTTGCGCGATCATCTCGCCGTTGGCGTCGCACAGGGACGTGGAATAGTCGAGACAATCGCGCACAATGGTCGAGTAGGCCGTGCGATAGAGGCCCAGCGACATCTCATCTGCTGCCGCGGCCAGCGCTGTTTGTATGATCTCGCGTGTGATGGGGTTAATCGAAATACCTTGGGTAGGTGGCATGGCGCACTCCTTAGGAATAATCAATCATCAATTGCTAACGGCTAATCACCAATGACATAAGGACGAATGACTACATTGCCTTGTGCGTCCAGTTGGGCCTGCATGTCGGGTGGCACGACGATGGTCGAATCGTATTCATCGATGAGTAGGGGGCCGGCCATGCGCTCGGCCAGATCGCGGCGCGCCACGACAGGTGTATTGATCAGCCCGTCACTGCTTCCAAAATAGGTGAGGCGTGTCGCGGCCTGCTGGCTGCCCTGAAGCAATGCTGGCTTGAGCGGTGTTGTCTCGTCCTGTGCGTGCTGGCCGCCTGTCCGTCCTACCAAGCGCACTGCCACCACCTCGACCGGGTTATCGGGATCAGAACGGTGCCCATACAGCTGTTCATGTTCGGTGGCAAAGGCAGCCATCAAGGCGTCAATCGGCTCCTGGGTAGGCAGGCCGGGCGCAGGATAGGCAATGCGAATCTCGGAGGCTTGCCCGCGGAAGCGCACGTCAACTGTGCTGCGAAAGGTAATCGAATCGGCAACAAAGCCTTCCATCGCGAATTGGGTCAACATGATTATGCGCATATCGGCGAGTAACGTTTCCAGCGCGGCCTTGGTCAAGCTGTCACCGACAAGCGAGCAACTGCGCACATCGTGATGTTCAATGCCAGAAAATAATAGCCCCAGCGCGCTAAACAGACCGGGCAGCGGCGGAATGATCACCTGGCCAATTGCCAGTTCACGCGCCAGCCCTGCGGCATGGACCGGCCCCGATCCGCCAAAGGCCATCAAAGCAAAGTCGCGCGGATCGCGCCCGCGCTCGGTGGAGACGGCGCGCAGCGCGCGCATCATGCGCGCGTTGGCGATCTGGTGAATGCCCTCGGCGGCTTGCAATAGCTCCAAGCCCAGGGGTTTGGCGATCAGGTCATAGATGGCGCGCTGGGCCGCTGCCAAGTCAACCGTCACCGCGCCATCGGCTAGCGGACCGGGGCGGATATAGCCGAGCACCACATTGGCATCGGTAACGGTAGGCTGCAATCCGCCACGCCCATAACAGGCGGGGCCGGGCATGGCCCCCGCGCTCTGTGGTCCCACGCGCAGGCCGCCTGCTCGATCCAGATAGGCTAGACTGCCACCGCCCGCGCCCACCTCGGCAATATCAATGGTTGGCGCGCGGATCAATTCGCCGCCACCGCCCACCAAGCGATTGCTGGAAGAGAGCGATGCCCCCACTTCATATTCGGCGCTGTAGGCAATGGTGCCGCCTTCGATCATGGCGGCTTTGGCCGTGGTGCCGCCCATGTCAAAGGTGATCACATTGGGCATGTTCAGGCGGCGCGCCATAAAGCTGGCCGCCAATACCCCAGCGGCTGGGCCTGATTCCAATACATAGACGGGTCGCTGGGCTGCTTCGGCTTCGGGGGCCAATCCGCCCGCCGACTGCATGATTAACAGCGGTGCCCCGATGCCATGCCTGTGGAGTTGGGCGCGCAACTCGTGGAGATAGTGCTGCATCACCGGCTGCACATAGGCATTGACGACGGTGGTGGCAGTGCGCTCATATTCGCGCCGCTCGCGCAGCACGTCGGACGAGAGCGAAATGTGCAGATTGGGTAACTGTTCGCGCAAAAAGGCCCCGATCTGTTGTTCGTGTGCGGGGTAGGCATAGGCATGGATCAGACAAACGGCCACCGCCGCGACCTCAGCTTGGATCAGTTTCTCCTTGATGGCCCACAGTTCGTCGATGATGAGGGGACGGACCACCGCGCCATCGGCAGCCAGCCGTTCGGAGACTTCAAAGCGCAGCCGACGCTCGACCAAAGAGGGCGGCTTGTCAAAGAAGAGATCGTAGAGTTGGGGGGCGCGAATGCGGCGCAATTCCAGCACATCGCGAAAGCCGCCCGTGGTGATCAGTGCCGTGCGCGCGCCACGCTGTTCGAGGACGGCGTTGGTGGCAACCGTGGTGCCGTGGGCCACCGCCGTGATCGCTTCGCCCGTGATGCCGGCGGCCTGCAAAAGATGGTCAATCCCCTGGAGGATCGCCTGTTCAAAGTGGGGCGCAGTCGAGGGCAGCTTGTGCGTCCACAACGCGCCGCTGTCGCTGAGAAGAATCATATCGGTAAAGGTGCCACCGACATCGGCCCCGATGCGGAATGCAGCTTCTCTTGTCGTCATGCAGGTTGCTCTCTCAATGGGCCGTTTGGCGGCTGGAAGGGATAGATGCCAAGGATCGATCACCAGCAAACTTGGTGATGCGAAGGTTGCCGGGCAAGTATATCACTACAGATGCAATCAGTCTATGGGCGTTTTTGCAGTTGCTCTGTCAAGCAGAAGGAATTACAATGGGACTTACGCGCTTGGTCAGACCGGTAGGGTCTTTGAGAGCCTACCGGTCGCACGGTGATACTATGCAACTGCGTAATTCCTATAATTATACGGCAGCAGACAGCCATTCTTTGCTTCGAGCAGAGACGAATTATTTCCATAGAGATTATTGCGATTGGTTATTTCGGCAACAAAACCCGGTGCAATTGTTCTTGTAGGTGCGGTTTGTAACCGCACAACTCGGCATCGACCGCGATGGTGCGGTTACAAACCGCACCATCGAATGCACAAAATTAAATCGGAATAAGGTCTCATGAATATTTTTACCCAGTAGGTGAGAGCAAAGATGTCTACAGAAAATATCGGTGTCAGTATGGTGCGGCCTACGCTGGATAATCTGCCCCAGGTTGCGTTGCCCACACCTTATTCATTACGTTGGTATCAACCCGGCGACGAACGTTATTGGGTGGATATTCATGTGGCTGCCGATCCCTACCATACCTTCACTGCCGAAACCTTTGTCGAAGAGTTTGGTGCCGATCAAGCGTTGTTGCCGGCGCGGCAGGCCTATTTATGCGACGGTGCGGGCACACCGGTGGGGACGACAACAGCCTGGTTTTATCGGGATGAAGAGGATGAGGATTATGGGCTCATCCACTGGGTTGCCCTTCAACCGGCGCTCCACGGGCAGGGGCTGGCCAAACCGCTGCTGGCGTTGGTCTGTCAGCGCTTGCAGGAATTGGGCCATACACGGGCTTATCTGAACACCTCCACCGGTCGGATTCCGGCCATCGGTCTCTACCTGCGCTTTGGCTTTGTGCCCAAAATGCGCCGTGATCGCGCGACAACGATCCGCGCCTGGCAACAAGTGCGCGAACGACTGGCCCACCCAGCAATCGATCAATTCCTGGCTGCCCATGCATAACTAAAATTCGTTGTCCACATC
>DAOTTR010000869.1:0-2727 GCA_034437715.1 Caldilineaceae bacterium | reverse complement strand
CTGACTGGCTACCTGACAGAAACGACGGCGCGCCTGCCCTTTGCCATTGCCAATTTGCTTGCCCTCTGCGCCATCTGGCTGCTGGGGCGGCGCTTGTTTGGCTCGGTGGCCGGATGGGTCGCCGCGTTTTTGTTGGCGTTTGATGGCTACTTGATTGGCTTTTCGCACATTGTCCAATACCAGAGTATTGTCATTCTGGTCTCAGCGCTGGCCGTGCTGATCGCCTATCGCCTGCTGCGCCATCCGCTTGAATTGGCGCGCTATCTGCTGCTGGCAGCGCTCCTCTTGGCGACGGGTCTGCTCTCCCATTATGAAGCGGCCCAGGCCGCGGTCCCGCTGATTTTTCTCTTGGCGGCATTGCTGTGGCGTCAACCAAGACATTGGCTGCGCTTGGTGCTTGCCGCGATTCCGGCCACGCTGGTGGGCGGTGCGCTGTTGGCGAGCTTTTATGTGCCCTTTGTGCTGCATCCCAATTTCCAGGCCACTTATACCTATCTGGTCGATCGGCGAATTGGGGGCACCTTTCCCTATAACAATCTGGCCGATTCGTTTTTGCGCAGCGCAGTCTATAATAGTACCTATTACGTGCTGCTGATGATCGGCCTTGTGGCGGTTGCGCTGCTGATCGCCTATCGCCGCTATTTGCCGCGGGTCTGGAGCTATCTGCTCAGCGCGCTGGTGGTGGCAACGCTGGCCGTGGCCTTTTGGCAATTTGACGGCTTGGTGGTGGGCGGCATGGATCTGATGGTGGTGCCCTTTGCGCTAGCTTTGTTGGCCGTCTGGCTCTTGCCTCGTCTGCCCGTGGAAGAGCGGCTGCTCTGGCTCTGGTTTGGTGCGCCGTTGTTGATCGCCTTCTTTTTTACTGAAAAGCCGCGCACCCACATCTACATCTTCTTTACGGCGTGGGCGCTGTTGGCCGGGATGGTCGTGGCGGGCGGCTGGCGCATTTTGCTGCAGCACGCGGGCACGCGGATCGCCATGACAACCGGCGTATTGGCAACCGTGGTGGCGACGGTCATCTTTGGTGGCTATGCCTACTGGTACTTTGTCCATACGGATGTGGAAATTTTGCGCACCTGGCAAACCAATCGCCCCGCCGGCTATTGGACACCCTATAGCGAACCGGACAACAAGGCGATCTTCGGCTTTCCGCTGGCCAATGGCTGGAAGGTGGTAGGTGCGCTCTATGCCGAAGGCATCATCCAAGGCGACTATGAGACGACCGAGAAGGAAGCGTGGGTGCCCGCGTGGTATACGCGTGGCGCAAAGCGCTGCCAACGTTCGGCAGATTGGTTCTTTCAGATCGAAAATCTGGAACCCTTTGACGAAGGTGATCGGCTGAGTATGGAGCACCTGTTGCGCCAGGGCTTTGAGAAGTGGGGCAAGGTGGATATTAATGGCGTAGATCGCATGATCATCTACCAACGCACCGGCGTATCTCATGAATTTCCGTCGCAACTGCCCAATGACAATTTGCCAGTCTACCAGGTAGAGGACTATGTTGCGCGCTTCGACCAAGGCGCGCAGCCGCAATTTCACATGACCTATCCTGAAGTGAATGCGGCGATTGCCAATCCGCTGCACATCAACCTGGGCGATCAGATCTGGCTGGAAGGCTACGCCATCGACTATCCCAAGCCGTTGCAGCCAAACGACACGATCAAATTGACGCTCTATTGGCGGGCGCAAAAGCCGATCAGCGCTTCCTACAAAGTTTTCAACCAGTCGTACTATGGCGACGGCACTATGGTCGCCCAACAGGATGGCTATCCGGTTTGCGAAACACGCGAGACCTGGCGCTGGGATCCCGGCGAGTTGATCACCGACCAGTATGAAATTCCCGTCAAAGCCGACGCGCCCGATGGCCTCTATCCCTTTTACACGGGGCTGTATCTCGAAGAGACCTTTGACCGGCTACCCGTAATCGATGAGGCGGGCAATGTGAGCGCCGACCAAATTCATTTGACGGACATTCGCGTGGGCGAAGAATGAGTGGCGCTTTGCAGATCATAGCCGTATCTGCGTCAGGTAATAGTGGGAGCCTTTGGTGAAGCAATCCGTACGCACAGCCTTGTTGATATTGGGCCTCTTCGTGGCAGCCTGGGTGCCGCGCGTGCTCGCGCTCGATACCGTTGTCACGATTGATGAGCGCAAGTGGTTGGCGCGCGCCGCCAACTTTTATCAGGCGCTGGCCCAAGGCAATTGGGAAGCGACCTTTCAACGCGAACATCCGGGCGTCACGGTGATGTGGGCGGGCATGTTGGGCTTGCTCCAGCACTTTCCCGAATACCCACAGGTGGCCCCTGGTCAGTTCGCCTGGGATCGCGAACACCTGGAGGCATGGCTCACCCAATCGACGACCCATACAGGGCTGGAATTGCTCACGGCTGGGCGCTGGTGGATCACCCTGATCATTGCACTGGCGATTACGCTTGGCTATTTTCCGTTGCGGCGGTTGTGCGGCGCAGGCACGGCTTTCTGGGCGGCGCTCTATCTGGCGTGGAGCCCCTTCTTCATTGCCCTCTCGCGCCAACTACACCCCGATGGATTGGCAGCCAGCTTGATGTTGCTAGCGTTGCTGCTCTTTCTGGCTTGGCTCTATGGCGGCCAACAACGCCGCTATCTGGTGACGTCGGGCGTGGTCATGGGGTTGGCGTGGCTGACCAAAACGCCGGCGATTTTTCTGGTGCCCACGGGCGCGCTCTTGGTAGCGTGGCAAGCGCTGCA
>DAOTTR010000868.1:0-5280 GCA_034437715.1 Caldilineaceae bacterium | reverse complement strand
AGCCGCGAGTCGCGCCAGCCGTCGGCAGGATTGCGAAATTCTTCCTTGGCGTCGAGCAGCGTCTCCAACCCCATAATGACGGTGGCCGTGTTATAGCCGCCGCGGCTGAGACCACTCATAACCAGGGCTTGTGCCAGGCGTTGTTGCTTGCGATCCATCTGCGTAAAAGGCAAGCCACGGCGGGCGATGGGCGTATAGTGCCAGGTGGTGCGTTCCGCCTGATCGGCAAAATCGAGTTGGGCAGTAGCCCGTTGATCGGTCGAAAGGCCCGCCAGAAAATTCTCGGCGGCTTCGCCCATACGCTGGACGAGTTGGCGCGCAGGCGCGCCGGTGGGGCGATCAGTATTCATGGTTCTTGGTTCCTCTGTTGAACATATCGTTGATCATTACTCATAACGAAAAACCTTTTGGGGGTAGGGGGGCGCGGGCGGCACATCGACGGGCTGTTCGCGAATTAACGTCTGCAAGTGGTCGAGCGCGGCGTCTAACTGCGCGTCTTGCCCCAAGAAGGTAGCGTGCGGCAAGTTATCGACCACAATGTCTGGATCAACACCGTGCCCCTCAATCAGCCATTCGCCCGCGGCGGTGTACATACCGATCTGTGGGGCAGCCGCATAGCCAAAGTCCACCAGCCGATTGCCATAGGAGAGCCAGATGCCACCACCCCAGGTGCGTGTGCCGATCACTTTGCCCAACCCCAAGCGGCGAAAGCCCTCGCAAAAGGTCTCGCCGTCGGAGGCGGTAAACTCATTGCAGAGCACAACCATGTGGCCGTGGAAGGCATATTGCATGTTCCAGTAGGGCTTGCCCACGCGCGGCTGCCAGTAGACCCAGGGTTTGCGCAACAATTTGCCCAGCAACCAACTGTCGATATTGCCCCCGCGGTTGTTGCGCATATCAATGATCAAGCCTTGGCGATTGAAGACGGGGAAATACTCGCGCGCCCACTCTGAATAATTCTCGCCACTCATGGCGCGCAGATGGATATAACCGATCGCGCCTTGGCCTTGCGCTTCGACATAGAGCCGGCTTTTATATTCCCAGGCATCATAGCGCAGCGTATCGGCCTGACGCGAGGTGATGGGACGCACGATCACCTCGCGCACAATTTGGGTAGCGGCGCTTTGCACGCGCAGCAACACTTGTTGATTCATCTTATTCTTGAGCAGCAGGGCTGGGTGCTCGACATCCAGCATCGGCACGCCGTTGATCGCCTGGAGAATATCACCTTCTTGCACATCGGCCTCTGGGACAGCCAGAGGTGCGAGCTTGTCCGGGTAGTCGGGATCGGTGCGGTAGATGTGGCGCACCACATAGCCACCCGCCGCGACATTGCGCAACAGTTCTGCGCCCAGCGAAGCCAGATCGACGCGATCTTGGCCGCGCCGCACATCGCCGGTCCACACGCGGGTGTGCAAGGCGCTCAGTTCCCCCATCAGTTGCGCGATTAGATCGTTGAGCTCATTGCGATCGGTCACACGTTCCACCAGCGGCATGTGACGGTCGAGCAGTTCTTGCCAGGGAACGCCATGCAAATTGCGGTCGTAGAAATAATCGCGTTGCAGCCGCCAAGCGTCGATCAACATCTGGCGCCACTCTTCGCGCGGGTCAATCGCAAAGCTCCATTGCTGCAACGGCACGCGATTCTTTTCCAGATCCTTGGGCGATTCAGCCGTGGCATCGATGATATAGACTGCCCACCCCTTTTGCACCATGATCTTCTTGCCATCCAGCGACAATTCATAGCGCCAGATGCCGCTCAGCAAGGTGACCGGTGTGGGATCCTGGTTCTTGATCTCCATAGCCAACAATTTCGTCTCGGCATCGGTATCGCGTTCGGTCCAAAAAAGAAATTTACTATTGGCGCTGAGCGATTGATAGTTGGCGGCAGGCAGCGGCACTTCTTGCAACCGCGTCATCAGATCATCGAGATTCAGCGTGACCACAGGTGGTTTGCCGTTGGTGTTCTTCTGCCCCTCGCCATTCGTCTTGGACGCCTCTGCTGGGGCGGAAGTTGATTGTGTGTCCCCATTCTTTGGGGTAGCATTCTGCTTGGCAGCATTTTGTTGGGCCACATAAAGTTCATCTGCGGCCAGAAAGGGCGAGCGTTCGCCTTTGACCAGCGCCAACAGATAAACCTTGGTGCTTTTGTCCAAATAGGGGTCAGGCTGGCGCGGCCCCCAGGGGCTATCGACCAGCGAACGAAATTGGCGATCCGAGAGAAAATAAAGCCATTTGCCGTCGGCACTCCAGGTGGGGGCAAAACTATCCGAACGTGTACTGGTCGCCGTCACCCGTCGCCCATCTTCGGCTTGATAGAGCCAAATTTGCTCATGTTGATTCGCCGAGGGCAGCACGTAGGCCAACCAGCGGCTATCGGGCGACCACGCGAGTTTGCCAAAAGCGCCATACTCGGAGGCGGCAATCTGCGTTGCCGCGCGCGTCGTGAGGTTGAGCAACCAGAGATGATGATTCTTATCGCTAAAGGCCAACCACTGGCCATTGGGCGCAGCCACACCGGCATAGCGCAGAATGCCGCCATCCATTGTGATACGTGTGAAGGGACCAATACCATTGGCTGGTGCAGTCCAAAATTCCAGTTCGCCCGATTCGTCCGAAAGCATTAACAACTGTTGACCATCCGGCAGAAAACGTGCATCGGCATAGCGCGCACCCTGGCGACTTGTGACTTGCACCAGACGGCCTTGCTTGGCCGGTGCCACAAAGACACGCCCGCGCGAGGTGAGCACCACGCGATCGCCTTCGGGCGCGATATGCAACGCCGAGAGATAACTCCAGGGCGTGTTGATCCAGCGTTCGCGCGTGTGTTCAAAATCAGAGGCCAAGGTAATCGGCAGCAGGCGGTCGTCGCCCGTGGCAATTTCATAGAGCCGCAGATCCGCGCCCAGTTGATAGACAATGCGCCCTTGGTGTAGGCTGGGCGACTGCATATCCCACGCCTTGTGAAAGGTGTGCTGCTTGAGTTGCCGCCCATTTTCTGCCATGGACCAAAGATTCATTGTGCCATCGCGGTCGCTAAGAAAGTAGACGCGCGCCTCCCACCACATGGGATCTTTGCTAGTACCGGCGTAGGTGGCGGTCAGCGGCACAGCTTCGGGCGGCGTCTTGCGTTTGCGTTTGGGAAAGGTGAATTTCCAGAGATTTTGGACACTCCCGCCCTGATAGCGCTTGGCGTTGCTGCTCTGGGGGGGCAGCCGCGCAAAAAAGAGCGTCGTCATATCCGGCGTAAAGACACCTTCGCTGGCCTGGCTCAGGGGCAATAAGGTCTGTTCCAGCGTTTGGGGATCGATCAGCACCAGTTGCCGATTGGGCAGCGTCGAAAAGTGTTTGGTGCTATAGATTACCCTGCCATCGGGCGTCCAGCCGACGACCAGTGACTCTTCATCCAGACCTTCATAGGTCAGGCGTCGGGGTCGCCCGCCGTGTAAGGGCATGACATAGACTTCAAGGGGGCCTTCATACTCGGCAGAAAAGGCAACCCATACACCGTCGGGTGAAATGGCTGCGCTCGATTCAAGCCCATGATGGGTGGTCAGGCGTTGCGCCTGGCCGCCGCGGAGATCCACTTTCCACAGATCGCCTTCCGCAGTAAACACAATCGTATCGTTGAACAAAGCGGGGAAGCGATAATAACCCTGCGCCGCGTGGGCTTGCTGCAACTTGGCTAGGGGGAGATCCGTCATCTTATCTCCACTTCTATTGTTTACTTCTCTTTTTGCTTTTGCGTTGATCGAGGATCATAGCATTCGATCACCCGCACAGGTAATCTTAGGGTGTAATTCAGTTTTGGGGAAGTGTGCTGGGGACAAGCGACGACCACATCGGTTTGACAAACTGGATCCCCGCTCGTCCCCGGCACACATTGCGCGCTCGTTTTATAATTTACCCCAATGTGAATTACACCCGCACAGGTAATCTTGCCCTGCCGATCATTGTTCTGTCTACAATACTATTACGCTTAAAAAACTCTGTCAAGGTGGCTTTGATCCGTATAGAGAAACCAACGCGATTCTGGGGCATGATTCTGCGGCAAGCCGCGCGGCAAAATAGCTGTGTGGTGCGCTCTGCTGTAAAATAGAAGCAATCAAACGGATTTATCCTATAAGTAACGCATATCACAGCCATTTACCGGCGGTATCCCGAATTGTGTACAGTGCAAGTCGTGTGCCAAGCACATTCGCAATTCGTGGGATACCGTCCATTTACAGGAGGAAAGCAATGACCGAAAAGCTGCGCGTTGGTGTGTTGGGCATGACCCACGACCATGTGTGGGGCAATCTGGCCGATCTGAATGCATCAGCGTTGGGCGAACTGGTGGCGGCGGCGGATCCCAATGAAGAATTGCTGAGCAAAGCCAAAAATCAGTACAATTGCCCCACCGTCTACGAATCTTACGAAGAGCTGCTGGAAGAAGAGACGCTGGATGCTGTCTACATTTTTGGCGATAATCTCTCCGGTGCCGAATTAGCCATTATGGCCGCCGAAGCAGGGCTGCATGTGTTGATCGAAAAGCCCATGGCCTCGAACTTGGATGGCGCGGTACGGATGCTGGCGGCGGCACGCACAGCGGGCGTTGCGCTCATGGTCAACTGGCCCTTTGCCTGGTGGCCCCAATTGCAAACAGCCTTTGCCATGGTCGAAGCCGGGGAGATCGGTCAGGTGTTCCAGACCAAATATCGCTCGGCCCATGCTGGGCCCAAAGAACTGGGCTGCACCCCCTACTTCTACAACTGGCTCTATGATGCCGAACTCAATGGCGCGGGTGCGCTCATGGATTATTGTTGCTATGGCACGGCCCTGGCGCGCCAGATCCTCGGCCAGCCCAGCCGGATCAATGGCATTATGGGCCACTGCCTCAAAGATTATATTACGCTCGACGACAACGCCATCATCGTCATGCAGTGGCCGCGCGCGATTGCCATTTCCGAAGCTTCTTGGACGCAGATCGGCCACCTGACTTCGTACCATGCCGCGATCTATGGCAGCGAAGGCACACTGGTGGTCGAGCCAGGCACCCATGGCAAATTGCTACTCGCCAATGGCGCGCATGAAGATGGCATTGTCATCGATGTGCCGCCCGCTGCCGAAGGTATGCGCAACGCCACCGATTATTTTCTCAGCCGCATCAGCCAGGGCTTGCCCATCGAAGGCATTTGCAGCGCCGAAGTGAGCCGCGATGCCCAAGAAATTCTAGAAGCGGGCATCCTGTCCGCGCAGCAAGGCAAAGTGATTTCCCTGCCCCTGCCGTTTGCCTATTAG
>DAOTTR010000867.1:0-12403 GCA_034437715.1 Caldilineaceae bacterium | reverse complement strand
GACGGCACGCCCGTCGAGGTGAGCGTCTCTGGCGGCAGCATTGCGCAGCCAAGCGTGACAGCCGCCAGCGCAGCTAGCCCGAACTTGATCGTCGGTACGATCAATGGGCGCGTGCAACTTGCTTTTACGCCGCCCACCAGCGAGGCAGATGTCGTCGCAACTGCCACCACGGCAGGGCTAACGGCGACGGCCAATCTCACCATTCGCAACCCGGCCCCCGATGCCATTGCCTTGGTCGCATCGCAGACGGAGTTGTTGCGTGAAGGCGCAACCGCGACGCTTGTCGCCACCGTGCGCGACCAGTGGGGCAATCCCAGTGTGGGCGTCAATGTACGCATTGGCGTCAGCGATGACGATGGCAGCAAAGGCACGATTGACGGCAGTGAAATTGTGACCACGGTCACCGATGAGCAGGGCCAGGTGCCCGTTACCTTTACCAAGGCAGTAGGCGCAACGGGCATTGTCTACGTGCGGGCCGAGTTGCTCGGTGACGAGGCAAGTGGCTTCAAGGCGATGCAGGAGGATGAAGTCCAGCTGCTGCTTGATGCGAGCGGCGCGCAAGCCAATCGCCTCTATCTGCCGCTGGTCACGCGGTAGGATCAACGATTACGCTAGACGATCTCATCTAGCGTAATCGACGACTGCTCACTAACGCTTACCATAAATCGTTGAGGAAAGTTATGCAGCGTTCTATACTCTTGTTTGTTTTGCTTTTATGCGGTTTAGTTATACCTCTACCCAGCCGTGCCGCACCGGCCGACAGTGTGATCACCGATTGCACGAATGATAGTCAATTGCGCAGTGCGGTGGCGGCGGGTGGGGTAATTACCTTTGCTTGTGCCAGCACGCCTGCCAACATTCCCATCTCTACGTACATGCAAGTGGCCGGGACCGTGACAATCGATGGCAATAATAATGTCGCGTTAGATGGCGGCGGGCTGCAAGCGTTTTTTCAGGTCTTTGCGGCGGGCAAGTTGACCCTGCGCAACATCATCCTGAAAAACGGACGCTTCAATGCCGTCCATCCCATCGAAGTTTTCGGTGAAGCGACACTGGAAAAGGTGACATTGCAAAATAATCGCGCCAGTGACGACGGTGGCGCGATTGTACTTTTTAGCAATCGCTTAATGGTGAACAATTCTACGTTTACCGATAACACTGTTGGCGCGGCTAATAGCACAATGACCAGCAGTGGCGGCGCATTACAAATTGACGGCGGTGCAGCGACCGTTCAATTCAGTACCTTTACCAATAACCAAGCGCTGAGCCAATCCTCTAGCTTGGGCGGCGCAATCCGCGTCAAAAGTGGCAGCCTTGCGGTCACTGATAGCAGCTTTACCGGCAACCGCGCGTTTGACGGCGGCGCGTTGTATATTGATAGCGGCACCGTGGTCACGCTGACACGCACAATTTTTGCCAATAACAGTGCCGGTTATGGCGGGGCGATTGAAAGTAATGGCGAGGTCCAAATCGACTACAGCACCTTCCGCCAAAATCAGGCGACGGTGGGTGATGGCGGGGCGCTGTGGGTGCTCAACAGCGACGCCGATATTACCTATAGCACCTTTAGCAACAACAGCGCCAAGACTACCGGCGGCGCGATTAGCTGTTATGCCAACACGCTTTCGGTGATTCATTCCACCCTGAGCGATAACCAGGCCGCCGGCCATGGTGGCGGCATCTATAGCACATGCAATGTCAATCTGACCAACAGTACGCTCAGCAGCAATCGTGCAGTGGGGCAGGGTGGCGGGGCACTCTATCAAGCGGGCGATGGTTCGGCCAATATTGCCGCGGTGACAATTGCGGGGAACAGCGCAGCCTTTGGCGCGGGAGTCTATAATGACAGCGCGGGCAATAGTGCAGTGGCGTTACAATATACGCTGCTAGCCAACAACAGCGTTGGTAATTGTGATGGATTGATCACCTCACAGGGCTATAATCTGTCCAGCGACACCAATTGTGCCACCTTCACCCAGGCCGGCGATCAGCAGAATGTTACGCTAGCGTTGGGGCCGCTGACGAATAACGGCGGGCCAACCGAAACCCAGCTCCCCCAGACGGGCAACCCGGCCGTGGATGCGATCCCAACTGCTCTGTGCGGCTTTGCCACCGATCAACGCGATGTGGTGCGCCCGCAAGGGTCTCAATGCGATATCGGGGCGATCGAAGTAGCCGCGCGACAATGGCTCTATCTGCCGTTGATTACGCGACAGGACTTACGCAATTACGCCTGGGAACGCCAGCATCCTGCTGGCTGCCGCCAGAATGGCGGTGCTCCCGGCTGCGTAAGTCCTGCGCGATAAAGTGCAAGCGCGGTTGAGGTTGTACAACCCAACCGCGTTTTGGCTTAGCGCGTGACCACGGGCAAATAGAGCCGTTGCGTAAGCGGAGCCTGGGGCTCCGCCACTTCCTCTTCATTGGTGGGCGCATCCGGCGTTGAAAGCCCCACAACGGTCGCCGTTGGCATGACCTGCGGTGTCTCAGTCGGCGGCATGGTGGGCGTGGGGGTTTCCGTTGCGGTTGGGCTAGCTGGTGCCGTTGCGGTTGCCGTCGTTGTTGCTGTCGCAGTGGTGGTGGCCGGCGCAGTGGCAGTAGGTGTCGCCGTTGCGGTAGATGTTGCGGTCACCGTGGCTGTGGCCGTGGTTGTGGCCGTGGTTGTGGCCGTGGTTGTTGGCGTTGCAGTCGCAGTTTCTGTCGCTGTTGCGGTCACTGTGGGCGTTGCCGTTGCCGTGGGTGTGGGCGTCTCGATCGGCGTAGAGACACAGAAAGTCAAGCCTTCTATGTCATCGGGACCAGAAAAGCCCTTGCCAGGGACAATCGCGCCCGTTGCGGGGTCGACCGCTACCACGCCACGGCTATCATTGTCGATACCAATCCACAGGAGGCCATCTACCACATCCAGCGCCTCGATCTGCTCTGTAACGTCCAATTCAAAGGCCAATACGAGTTGGCCGCCGGGTGTCCAGGTATAGAATTGATTATCCCCTACCAGCCACAGGGTATCGCCAAACCATTCGACCCCCGCAATGTTAGTCGTAGCAGGATGTACCAACGTGGCAATTGCCGTTACCGGATCGATCTGAATAATCCCCCGCAGATCGCCGCGACTAGCGTAGCCCCACAGTGTACCATCTGCTTTTTCAGACAAGGCAGCCACTTCGAAGAAGGGATCTTGATTGGCCGTCTGAATGTCACCAATTTTGACCAGCGCGCTTTGGTTGGTGGAAACGTCGATCTGTAGCGTGTAGAGCGAGCTTGTGGCGCGGCCATCCATGCCGCTGGAGCCATAAATCGTGTTGTTCAAACAGGCCAAGCCTTCAATATCATGCTCTTTGTAGATCTGATCCGTGCTTTGCGTAATGGTACCATCATAGTAACCAAACTGACTATCGCGCGAGCCAATGTCATAGACCCAGACGATAAATGGATCGGTCTGAGCAAAAACATTAGTCACGATGATACTCAAAAAAAGGGTGATGAGTAGCGCGATGGCAGTGATTTTTCGTGATCGAATTAATTTTTGTGCGGCCATGTGAGTATCCTTTTCTTTCCTCGCTGTCTCTAGCTCAAAGCGTTATGTCAGCGAGAAAGTTACTTTATATGACTCAGATGATCAGGGACATCTGCTGATAAAAGATGCTGCGACACTTTGTGTGTGACATTTGTTTAATGAGCGGTCCCATCGTCCGTTAGTTGAAAATTTCTACGGAACACGTACGCCTGCTCCACAAAGCATATACACATCCTCTGTATGTATTGACGTAGAAAGTGGGTAAATGTTTCGGCCAAATGGCATAGAATACTTACAAAAGCATGACAATTTGACGTAGCTACTGACATTTCGCCCTGCAAAGCGTTCCGTCAAATAATTGACCCAATCTACCTTCTGCGCAGCTGACATTCGTGTAAGCAATGTTGGCAAAAATTTGGCAAAAATTTGCTTCCTTTTTGATCGCCTGCCTTGTATCCTGACACTACAGACTATTGTCGCCAGCCCCTCGGCACATTCTTCCTAGAGGCGGGCGTACAGAACGATGCAATTTGCCACACCTACCTGTGTTTTCTGTGGGATACTACTGAGTTTGATCTTTCTGCCGACACCGCGCATTGCTTACGCGCACGGAGTGCTGCCGTCCCAAAATCCTGCGCCGCTGGTTGATCACCTTGCAGGACAACGGCGCAGCAGCGACCTATTACGTGGCTGAGTTACACATAGTTGGCAAGTAACGACCACCCAGAGCACCAAATCAAAGGAAGCAGTATGAGTTTCGGCTCGACGCCAGATACCTTGATGTATGAACTGATTTTTGTGCTAGCGGCTATTCCAGTAGCGCTTGTACTGCTGGCGCTGGGTAATTTGTTGCGCCGTCTGGTTGGCGTTTCCTCGGCCTGGGTAGGCCTTGTGATCATTGTCTTGCCCCTCGCCAGCGTGATCATCGGCACCTCACTTTATCTTGACCGTACCGGTGTGATAGTGCCCGGCCAGGTGCTAAAAAAAACAGAGACAATCCATTTTCGCGAGGAGGGTGATTGGCAACACAACTATGCAGTGCAAGTCCAGTACACCACCGCCGAAGGCGCAACGCCGGCGGCGCGCTTTACTACCACCGCTACGATCTTTGATGCGCTGCAGGAAGGCGGCAACACCCAAGTACGCACAGTATCGATCAATGGTTGGTTCAACCTAGTGCGGCTCGCCGATCAATCCACCTGGACCTGGATTCCGTGGCGCTGGCTGGCGATTGGGGTGAGCGTACTTGTTTTGGCCTGGTTGGGCTGGCAGTTTCTGCAAAACAAAATTGGGTGTGCCCTCTTGCTTGTGATTGCCCTGATCATCTTTATCACGCCCTTTGTGCTCAAGTTCAACGAATGGCAGCGCAGTGAAAATATCACCCTCACACCCCTGCGCGCGAATGGGGTGATCACCGAGATCGAACGGGTAACCGAAATCGATCCCTTGCCGGGCGATGGCAGCGGTGAGGGATGGGAGACCGAGATTGAAGTAGCACAACAATATGACATTGTGGTCGTGCGCTATACGCCGCAAGGTTATGCCGATCCCGTCCTGGGTGTGGACGCCATCGACGCCGACAGCCAAGCGCTCGCGCCAGAGATGCGGATCGAGATCGCCTACGCGTCAACCGATCCGCGTGCCGTGCGTCTGCGCCAAGGTACCCGCTCGCACCACTGGAAAAATCCGGTAGAGTGGCTGAAACAGCAAGCGCTAGGCGTGCTCGTCATTCTGGCGTTGATCGGCGCGGGTAACTGGATCAGTCGCCGGTGGCAACGATTGTTGGAGAGCCGGAAACAACCATCAAAACAGCCATAAGTAGTGATACAGCCATCGTCGCTAGCGGTTTTCTGTTGCTCATATCTGTGTTATAATCAGGAAGTTGTTAGCGGTTTTGCAAGTAGTTTCTGGAGGTATCAATGGCTATTTTGGCAGCAGGCGAAGATCGATCAACGCAGGGTGAACCCTACCGCTGGACGCGCCTGGAATATGAAAAAATGGTAGAGATTGGTATCTTCGCACCAGAAGCGCGGCTAGAGCTAATCGAAGGAGAAATTTTGAAGATGGCTGCCCATACAAGCTATCATGCGGCTGCAATTACCCTTATGCAACGGCATCTGGACCGCATTTATGGGCTGGTGTGCCACCTGCGTGTACAGCTTCCCCTGGCAATCAGTGACAATTCCGAACCGGAACCGGATCTGGCTGTGGTAGTAGGCAGCCCCCATGATTACTGGCATCTCCATCCAACATCCGCCCTGTTGGTTGTAGAAGTCGCCTATAGTTCGCTCGAGTACGATCAGCAATATAAACGTGACCTCTACGCGCGCTGTGCGATTCCAGAGTATTGGATTCTCAATCTAAATGATCGCCAACTAGAAGTCTATCGCAATCCGCGGGATGGCAGCTATCAGTCGGCGCACATCTTGCGTGCCGGTGACCAAGTTGCACCGCTTTCACACCCCGATCAATTTATTGAGATCGCTGATCTTCTGCCACGGTAATTATCTGGCGCATATCACGTTCGGAGAATTGCGCCAGATAATGAATTTCTGTCCTGACTTCCATTCCCTTAATTGCCTCAGTACTTGAAGACAAGCCACGCAACCGCTATAATAGCCATGTGTCGGATCTATTGCTGCAAACCAAACTCTATATCCCGCCTGCATCCACCGCGCTGGTGGCGCGCCCACGATTGCTGGCGCGGCTCCAGGAAATTTTACGCGCCCGTGTAACCTTGGTTGCGGCACCTGCCGGTTTTGGCAAAACCACCTTGGTCGCGGCATTGATCGCCCATCTGGCGGCTAATCCAACGGCAACGGCCGCCAATGCCCAATTTTGTTGGCTGTCGTTGGATGCCAATGACAACGATCCCAATCGCTTTTTCCAATATTGGGTGGCGGCGCTGCAAACGCTGGTGCCCCAGTGCGGCCGACAGACGCAGACACTCTTGCGCTCGCCACAACCTTCGTTGCCAGACACCCTGTTGACGTTGCTCCTAAACGAGATGGCGACGCTGGCTGGCCCCCTTGTCCTGGTGCTAGACGACTATCACCTGATCACCGAGCCGGCGATCCATGATGCGCTGACCCTGATCATCGACCGTTTGCCACCCGCGATCCACCTGCTCCTGGTCAGTCGCGCCGATCCACCCCTGCCCTTGGCGCGTTGGCGGGTGCGTGGCCAGTTGGCCGAAGTACGCGCCAACGATTTGCGCTTTACCAACGCGGAAGCCGCAGTCTTTTTCAATGAGGTAATGGGGCTTCATCTATCGCCCGCCGCAATTGCCACGCTCGAAACGCGCACCGAAGGGTGGATCGCGGCCCTGCAATTGGCGGCGCTGTCGCTGCAAGGGGAGAGCAATGTCCAACACTTCTTGCAGAGTTTCAGCGGCGGCCAACGCTATGTGGTCGATTATCTGGTCGATGAGGTATTGAATCGGCAACCACCTTCGATCCAGCGCTTTTTGTTGCAAACGTCGATCTTGGGCCAGTTTTGTGCGGCACTGTGTGATGCCGTTGTGGATAAGGCAGAAGCTGAAGCAGGCACACTCCAACCAAGCTTACCTGCGCAAACCATTCTGGAACAATTGGAACGCAGCAATCTCTTTCTCATTCCCCTGGACAACGAGCGCACATGGTATCGATATCACGCGCTGTTTGCCGAATTTTTGCGCCATCGGCTCGGTCCGGCGACAGCAGAGTATCATCGGCAGGCCGCGGCTTGGTACGAAACGCATGGCTTTGTCGAGGAGACGATCAAACATACGCTAGCGGCGCAGGACTATGCACAGGCTGCCACATTAATTGAAGCGCATAGTCTGGCCTTTATGTTGCGTCAACAATTGGCGACCGTCGATGGCTGGTTACAGGCGCTGCCGCCTGCATTGCATCAACAGCGTTTGGGGCTGGCAATCAGTCGTGTTTGGCTGATGGTGGGGCGCGGGGATGTCACAGCCATGCTCCAGGCGCTGCAAACCATGGATGCGTTGCTCGCGCAGCAATCGATTGCACTCGACAGCGCAACGGCCAGCGAAGTGGCGGCGACCCATGCGCTGGTGGGCAGCTTTCGCCAAGACTATGCCACCACGATTGCCTATGCGCAGCAGGCACTCGATGGCCTACCGGCCCACGCCCAACAGTTGCGGCTGGCTGTGATCTCCGGGTTGGGCTATGGCTACTATTGTGCTGGCGATCTGCTCCAGGCCGAGCAAACTCTGCGCGGGGCCTTGGCACTGGGGATCGCCACCACCGATTATATAACGACCTACATCACCTTGCTCACCATGTTGTCCATGGTGCTAGAGATGCAAGGTCGCCTGCCCGAAGCCGTGACATTTGTCAAACAAGCCCAGACGCTGGCCCAGGTTGATGGCCACTATTTGCCGGCGGCCGGCGTGGAAGTCACGCTGCACGCACTGGGCTTACGGCTCTATGAATACAACAACTTGGAGGAAGCCGAATATTACATCCAAACGGCGCGCACATTGAGCCTGGCCACCGGCAACGGCATGATCCAGGGGCACAGCCTGGCAACGCTAGCCCTAATTGCGCAGGCAAGAGGTAATCTGGCTCAAGCACAGGCGTTGCTCGATGAAGCGTACAGCGTGATCCAGCCGCTGGGCGTGCCGAGTGATGGCATCATCGCGGCGCAACGGGTCTTTCTCTGGTGCAAGCGCGGCAATCTGGTCGCGGCCACAGCGTGGGCAGCCCAATTTGTCGCGTCCATGCCGGCGCGACCACTAGCGATCACGCCCTTTGTGTCGCCCTATTTTTCGCTGGCGCGTGTTTGGATTGCCCAGGAACGCTTTATCGAGGCTCACGAACTATTGGCGGATCTCTATCACGCAGCCACGGCCAGCCATCACCACTATTACGCGCTGTGGGCACTGATCCTGCAAATCAAATCGTATGTGGCCCAAGGTAAGCAAACAGCCGCCCAACGCGTACTGGCGCAGGCGCTCCACCTGGCGCTGCCGGCGGGCTACATCCGCAGCTTTATCGATGAAGGTGACTTTATGCGCGGGCAATTCATCGCCTATCAAGCGCAGCATACACATAGCAACGAAGTAGCCCACTACATCGAACTGATCTTGGCCGCCTTTGGCCCCGCTCCCAGCATATCGCCCCCAGTAGCCATCGTCCCAGTCAGCCCTCCCGCCAAAATCCAACAGCTGATTGAACCCTTGAGCGCGCGAGAGTTGGAAGTGTTGCAACTGCTCGAACGTGGCTACGCCAACCAAGCCATTGCCGATGAACTCATTATTGCATTGAGTACGGTGAAAAAGCACCTGATCAACATCTATGGCAAACTGTCTGTCAACAGTCGCACCCGGGCACTCACGCGGGCACGTGAACTACAGGTGTTATGAGCAAATTGCTGCGTTGCCGCCATCCATTCTCCTTTTGGTGAATGACAATTTGCCGCAGAATGTGTACCCTATAGATATCAGACGACAGTGAGCGGGCAGGGGCTAGGGGCAATGTATGCAAGAGACGCAAATTTACGAAATTCGGCTGCACGGTCATTTGCGCGGCAATTGGCACGATTGGTTTGGTGCAATGCAGCTTCAGCCCTTGGCGAATGGCGACCTGCTGTTGACGGGTCCCGTAACCGATCAAGCCGCCCTCTTTGGTATCCTGGCGGCCATCCGCGATTTGGGCTTAACCCTCGTAGCAGTCAATCCTGTAGCCGTCGTCCACCCATGGCTTGATGAATAAGTACACAAGGCTGGTATGCGCTGGAACACTGCCCGCCGCCATGCGCTTTGGTACAATAGGGATGTAATTCACGTTGGGGTAAAGTATAGCACTGGCGAGCAACGTGTGCCGGGGACGAGCGACGACTACACTGTTTTGACAAACTGCACTCTGCTCGTCCCCGGCACACGTTCCAAAACTGAATTGCACCCATATAATCAGGCCTAGCATGATGCACGCGGTTAACAGATTCTGCTCTTTAATCCAGCCAATCGGTTCCCAGAAGCTGTTGACAGTTTCTGATGCGTCACGTAAAACATTACGTAAAAAGACAAGAAACATATCGAGGAGTTCTTTGGTTATGTCACGCAGGTTTTTCCGTTCCGTTCTAGTCTACGCATTCACGTTGGCCTTGGCCTGTGCAGCCTGGCTACCAGTAGGTGCCACACCCCAAACACCCGCACAGTCGGCGGTGCCCCATGTCGTTATCGGCAGTGGTACAGCCGCCAGTTGTGAAAATCAAACAGCCGCCAATGCGTTCGATGCGGCGGTGTCCGCCGGTGGCGAGATCACGTTTGCTTGTGGCCCAGTCCCCGTCACCATCGTTGTCAACACCAATGTCACCGACAAAACCGTGACCGTTGACGGCGCAGGCTTGGTAACGCTTAGTGGCGACAATCTACGCCAGATCTTTTTGCTCGCGGGCAGCGCCAACTTGACGCTGAACAACATTACTTTGATCGATGGGCAAGGCTTTGGCGGCGCGGCGATTGCAGTCAATTCGGCCCAGGCCAGCGCCACAATCAACAACAGCTTCCTCATCAGCCACGATTCGGGCAATAGCAATGGTGGGGCGATCTATAATGTGGGGACGTTGACGATCAACAATTCATCGCTGGGGGCGAACCGTAGCGGCAGCTTTGGCGGCGCAATTTTTAACAATGGTGGCACAGTGACGATCAAGAATACGACGATCATCAACAATGATGCCTTACAAGGTGGCGGCATCTGGCACAGCGAAGGCAGCGTTACCATTGAAAATAGCGCCATCCGTACGAATCGCGCCACAGCTGAGGGCGGCGGTGTCCACATTGACGTGGGCACGGTGACGGTGACCAACACCACCTTTTATGACAATCAGGCGGCCGGCGGCGGGGGTGGCATCTACATGCGTGGCACCAACTTGACCATCACCAACAGTACGTTTAATCAAAATCGCGCCGACACGGCGGGTGCGCTCTGGAATTTTGCGGGAACGACTAAGGTGAAAAATACGATTTTCAATGATAGTCGCGGCACCAATGGCAGCGGCAGCAGCCTGAATTGTGATGGACCCGCCGTGATTTCCGAGGGGCGCAACATTGTCAGCGATAATAGCTGCGTGCCCAATCCAAGCAGTGTGGGGGATCTGTTGGGCACCGACCCCAAGCTAGAAGCCTTTATCAACGACAATGGTGGGCCAACCCGCAGCTTTATGTTGCTGCCCGACAGCCCGGCGATCGACTACGCGCTCGACTGCCCGACCACCGATCAACGAGGGGTGACACGGCTAATCGGTGCCGGTTGTGATGTGGGTGCGGTGGAGTATGCCAAGTTTGTCTACCTACCGCTCATCACGAACTAAACAATGTAAAACGGCAACAGGGTAGCCAAAGCATCAATTCGCTTTGGCTACCCTGTTGCCGTCCACCCCACGCCTTTAGGGCGGTGCAGACATGGAAATGCCACATAACGCACTTTACACTATGGTATCATCACCTGCTGCGCTGAATGAATTCAGCGCCTGGTATAGAAAACGTGTTTAAACACGTTTGCCGTCTCAGGTGTTGAATTCATTCAACACGAATTTAACGTTGGCGTACTACTTGCATCGCCGCCGCATCTTTGGTCATGAGCAGGGCAAAGGTGTGGGGCAACCGATCATGGTCGGCGGCAGGAATGTCGCCAAATTCGGGCCAGAAATGTAGCGGATACTCCGCAAAGCGACGCAAGGTCAACCCCGCGTCGATCAGGGCGGTGATCACTTGGGCCAACGTCCACTGGTGTTCAATTGGTTGATAATTACCATCATCATCGGGTCTGACCCGCGTCACTACGGCGGCGGGAAAGGTGCGATTGACGCGCGGATCGTTGGCAAAGTAGGTACCGCCATCGCCACGCAAGCGAAAGTCGCTGGCATCCGGTTCCCAAACCCAGTTGAGGGGATGTCCTTCAAAAAGATAGAAGCAGCCACCCGGTTTGAGCAGGCGCGCCACCACCGTTGCCCACGCCGCCAGATCCATTATCCAGGGCAAGGCACCTTTGCCGGTGTAGACCAGATCGGCGGTGGCGTCTAGGTCATGCGGCGTGGCGAGAATATCGGCATGCACCCAGCGGGCCGGCGCGCCCAGTTGGTCACTTTTCTGCTGAGCCAAGGCCAACATTTCGGCGCTAATATCCACCCCAATCACCTCGCGTGCGCCCAGCTGCCAGAGCGACAGCGCGTCCAGCCCATGCGAACATTGCAGATGGATCACGCGCTGGCAACTTGACACAATTGGCTGGAGCAGCGCGATCTCGGCGGGCAACAGGTTCAGGTGTCCCGCACGGATAAACGCTACATCGTGCTCAACGTCGGCGGCATATTTGTGAATGGCAGTCAGATCCCAGGCTTGTTGATTCTGTTGATGATAGGTGTTCGACATGGCAGCGCCTTTTCCTTCACGTTGTGCTTGACAGAGCGTTAGGGTCTGTGAGACCCTAACGCTCTAAACCGCTATCGATTCCGTTATAAACATCATGCTGTACTGTCCAGATAATTCATCTCTGGCCGCAGATCCCAGCGATGCTGATCGGGCGGATTGGTTTGGCGGGCCCAGGCGCGTAGCACGGCGTTATCGATGCGCTTGGCCGCCATTGTGTTGGCGATCACTTCGGGGTTCCAATCATCAAGCAGACGCGCCAGCAACGCATCACGCGTGGCTTGGCA
Organism: Caldilineaceae bacterium; assembly: GCA_034437715.1. GTDB lineage: Bacteria > Chloroflexota > Anaerolineae > Caldilineales > Caldilineaceae > JAHBVH01. The sequence goes on along the minus strand of DAOTTR010000867.1, from coordinate 222 downwards.
AGCGGCGTCTTGGGCGCGGTCGATCAACTCACCGGGATCTTCGGCCAGATTAAACAATTGGGGCTCCATGCCATGATAGTAAATCAGCTTCCAATCGCCCTGACGGATCATGCGTTGATAGGTTTTGCCCGTGTCAATCTTGTAGGGCACATATTCATCGGCACAATACTCCGAGAACGCGACATCCTCCCAGGTGGGCGTGGCGCGCACATCGGCGATCAA
>DAOTTR010000866.1:0-2260 GCA_034437715.1 Caldilineaceae bacterium | reverse complement strand
CTTTGCTCGAATCGGCCAAGTTCGAGGAGAGCGTCTACGGCTTCCCGCGCGATATTAGTGTCGAAGCGCTCTATTACAACAAGGATCTGTTTGACGCCGCGGGTGCAGCTTATCCCGACGACACCTGGACGTGGGATGATCTGGCAGCGGCTGCCGAAGCGTTGACGATCAAGGACGCCAGTGGCAAAACGTCCCAATATGGCCTGGGCATGGAAGCAGGCAAATATGGATTGTGGATCAATCAGAACAATGGCAGCTTGTTGGATGATATGCGCAACCCCTCCAAGTGTACGCTCAGCGAGCCAGCCGCGGTTGCGGGTGTCCAATTCTTTGCCGACCTGTTGAACAATGGCTATGCCATGCGCGATGCCGACTTGAGCCAAGCCGGTGGCGATGCGGGTGTCTTTAGCAGCGGTCAAGCCGCCATGATCATTCAGAATTCCAGCCGTGTCTCGACCTTTAACGCTGCCGCTATGAACTATGACGTAGCTGTTGTGCCGATCCCAGAGGGTGGCCAACGCTCGGCCAGCGCCGGTGGTGCTGCCTGGGTGATGAGCGCGGCCAGTGACAACAAGGATGCTGCGTGGACCTTCATTAGCTGGCTCCAGAGCACCGAAGGCGGCGAACGCCTCTATACCAATGCGGGCGAAATCTTCCCAGCCTTGCGCTCGGTTGCCGAATCGGATGCCTTCTTGGCGCAAGAGAATCCACCGGCCAATCGCCAAGCGTTCCTGACCGAAGGCGAAAATGCCAAGGTTGGTCGCTTTGGCTACTTCCCCGAGTGGGGCGAAGTCGATAGCATTATCGGGGCCGAAGTGAGCAAAGTTTGGTCGGGTGAAGCCCAACCAGCCGATGTGCTGCCGGCGGCTTGTGCGCAGGTTGATCAGTTCTTGGCTGACAATGGCTTTCCGAAATAAGTTGATCTGATAATCCGGTGAGCGGCGCGCTAGCGCGCCGCTCACCGATCAGTTGCCTCTGGTACCTTGGTCACTCTGTGAAACGCTATGGCGACAACCACCGCAGTACCCAATCCGCACTCTAAAATCACAACGCCAAGCCGTTTTCGTTGGCGCGTGGATCAACAGTGGGAAGCCTATCTTTTCCTGTTGCCCAGCCTGGCCGGTTTTGGTTTGTTTGTGATCCTGCCCGTCTTAGGTTCTTTCTGGCTCAGCCTGGGCGAGTTGAAGTTGAGCGGCCAATTTGATTTTCTGGGCCTTGCCAACTATCGCCAACTCCAGCGCGATCCGGTCTTCTGGCGGGCCGTGGGCAATACGGTCTACTTTATGGCAACGATTGTACCGTTGCAACTGGCGCTAGGCTTGCTGATCGCCCTGGCGCTCAATCAGCCCTTGCGCGGCAAACTGGTCTATCGCGTCATCTATTTCATGCCCGTGGTGACGACGATTGTCGCCGGCGCGATTGTCTTTCAGATGTTGCTCAATCGCGACTTTGGCCCAATCAGCGAAATCTTTTGGACACTGGGGCGGTGGACAGGGTTGCCGATCCAGCCACCGAATTTTCTGGGTGACCCAACTTGGCAGAAGCCCTCGGTGGTTTTGTTGACGCTCTGGAAGAACACCGGCTTTACCATGGTGATCTACCTGGCCGCGCTGCAAGGGGTGCCCCAAGAATTATACGACGCGGCGCATGTCGATGGGGCCACCGCGTGGCAGCGCTTTCGCAATGTGACCTTGCCCCTGATTAGCCCCACCACCTTCTTTCTCTTGATCCTCCAGATGATCGGGGCTTTCCAGCTTTTTACCGAAGCCTTTATCATGACGCGCGGCAGCGGGGGCGCACCAGCCCAGGCCACCTTGACCGTGGTCTATTATATCTACCAGAATGCCTTCAGCTTCACCAAGATGGGCAAGGCGTCGGCGATTGCGTGGTTCCTGTTCTTCTTTATCTTTCTCTTTACCTTGATTCAAACCAGAATGCAGCGGCGTTGGGTCTATTATGAAGTCAACTGATTTCAGAGGTTGGATTTCTGGCAATAGGCAGACGAACGATCCGAAATTGAAAATCTAAAATCCAAGCTTATGACAACTCTTCGACTAGAATCACAACGCGCTCATCTCTGGCCTCATCTCTGGCCTCATCTCTGGCTGCATCTGCTCTTGCTATTGGGCAGCCTTGTGACGTTGACCCCCTTCGGCTTTATGCTGCTGGTCTCACTCTGGCCCAAAACTGCTTTTTTGACTCGCGAATTTCCGCTCAACCAGATTACGATCCAGAATTACTTTGAAACCTTTCGCCAGAT
>DAOTTR010000865.1:0-3856 GCA_034437715.1 Caldilineaceae bacterium | reverse complement strand
TGGTCAACGAGGCAGCAATCACAAAGAGCAACAACAGCCCTTTATAGCGCAATAGATGCGACAACAGCCAACGGAAAGGGCCCTTGCGATTATACTGATATTCGCCAGCAACACTGAATTCGCGCTTGCTAGGCGCACCCGGAACAGAATCATGGACAGAACCATTGACGGGATAGGGAGAGACAGCCAAGTTACGCTCCTTGTGGTTAAAAAGAGAACGATTGTTCTAGCTTAGATAATAGCATAGAGTAAGGATAAATGAGAAGAAAACGTCACCAAGAGTACGCAATTAAAGTTGACAGCGGGTCAAAAGGTCGGTAGTATACCTACTGCTTATTCCCGTAGATCAGAGCCAAGTTACGCCCAAAACGTTACTACTGCAACCGTATTTTTGCGACTAATCGTCAAAAACAGCAAGCGCACTGTACTATAACAGGGAACCAGGATTGGGACGCACGGCTATGGATCAGGAATCTCCTGTACAAAGGTCTAGGAAAAGCATAGCACAGGCATCCAATGGGAAAATAAGCACTTCAACCCAATTTTAACCGTTCGCTCTTCGGAAAGTAAGCATGATGAAAATTCTTAAGCACGGGGTTACCGAACAATCTGCGCGCACCGCCGCGGCCAATGTACGTAAGGTCGTCGAAGATATTCTTGCCCAGGTAGAGGAAGGTGGCGATACGGCCGTACGCGAACTCTCCACACGGCTGGACAAATGGTCACCGACCAGCTTTCGCCTGCCACCGGAACAGATCGCAACGATTGTGGCAAGTCTGCCGGCCCAGACTATTGATGACATCAAATTTGCCCAGACCCAGGTACGCACCTTTGCCCAAGCCCAGCGCGCCGCGCTGCAAGATATTGAAGTGGAAACCATGCCCGGCGTCATATTGGGCCACAAAAACATTCCGGTCAACAGTGTCGGCTGCTATGTGCCCGGTGGCCGCTACCCGATGGTCGCCTCGGCGCACATGAGTGTGATCACCGCCAGGGTTGCCGGTGTCAAGCGCGTGATCGCCTGTACCCCGCCCATCAATGGCGCGTTGCCCGCCGCGACGATCGCGGCCATGCATCTGGCGGGGGCCGACGAAATCTATATTTTGGGGGGCGTCCAAGCCGTGGCTGCCATGGCGCTCGGCACCGAAACCATCGGCGCGGTGGATATGTTGGTGGGGCCGGGCAATGCCTATGTAGCCGAAGCCAAACGCCAACTTTTTGGTCGTGTAGGCATTGATCTGCTGGCTGGTCCCACCGAAATTCTGGTCATTGCCGATGAAAGCGCCGATGCGGAAATGGTCGCCACCGATCTCTTGGGGCAGGCCGAACATGGACCCACCTCACCCGCCATTCTGCTCACCACCAGCACACGCTTGGCTGGCGAGATCGAACACGAAATTGGGCGGCAACTGGAAACGCTGCCCACCGCCGATGTGGCAGGTGTTGCCTGGCGCGACTATGGGCAGATTATCCTGGTCGAAACTGACGCCGAGCTGGTGAGCGTGGCCGACCAGATCGCATCTGAGCATGTAGAGGTGTTGACAGCCAATCCGCGCTATTTCCTAGAACGCATGACCAACTATGGCGCATTATTTTTGGGACCAGAGACCAATGTGGCCTATGGCGACAAGGTGATCGGCACCAATCATACCTTGCCCACCAAGGCTGCGGCGCGCTATACCGGTGGCTTGTGGGTCGGCAAATTTCTCAAAACCGTGACCTACCAGGAAGTCAAACCCGCAGCCAGCGCGCTGATTGGCGAGTATTGTTCACGCCTGTGCGCCATCGAAAACTTCTGGGGTCACAAAGAACAGGCCGATCTGCGCGTACGCCGCTATGGGCAGACGGTTTCGCAATAGGGCAGCCCATTCAGTCAAGAGGAAAGCACAATGACCGCCATCCCGGCCCAGCATGAACTGAAGCTTGATGAAGCAACGCTTACGCCGCTTGTGCGCGCTGTACTGACCAATGTACAGGCACATCTACTGGACTGGTCGGTGCAGCCGCTGGAAGGTGGGTTTAGTGGCGCAGCTGTCTATCGTATTCACGGTCACGCGCAGACGGCAGACGGTCGCCAGCCCTGGTCGCTGATCGTCAAAGTGATTACACCCGCGTTGGGCAGCAAGGAACCAACAGCGTGGGATTATTGGAAACGTGAAGTATTGGTCTATCAATCAGAAATTCTGGCTGGATTACCCGAGGATCTAATTGCGCCCCGTTGTTTTGCGATCACCGAGCAAGTGGACGACGAATTTTGGATCTGGCTGGAAGACATGGCCGAAAGTAATGCAGCTCCTTGGTCGCTGGCACGCTATGGCTTGGCAGCACGTCATCTCGGCCAATGGAATGGCAGCTTTCTTGTCAACGCAACGCTGCCGTCAGAACCCTGGTGGCGGAGTGCTGATGTCCGGCAACGGTTTGCGCAGGCCGAACCAGGGATATCTCACTTGCCCACATTGCGCGACCATCCACTCTTCGCCGAGTTGCTCCCCAGTGATACAGTTGACCGAATGCAACGCCTATGGCGGGAGCGCGCCCAGTTTCTTGCGGCGCTCGACCGCTTACCCAGCACATTCTGTCATCGGGATAGCGTATCGCGCAACTTGATGAGCCGGCCGCGACCAGGCCGCGCCGAAGCGACCGTCGTGCTAGATTGGGGCATGGCGGGCTATGGCCTGCTAGGCGAAGAGCTTGTGCCCCTCTTTGCCGGCACGTTGCAATTTGTAGCGGTAGAAATCGAGTGCATTGCCGAACTGGAAAGGTTGATCTTTGCCGGTTATATGGCCGGGCTGCGTGCCGCGGGTTGGCAAGGCGACGAACGTCTGGTACGCTTTGGTTTTACAGCATTGGCTGCGCTCAAACTTGGCGTGGCCGATCCGGCGATCAAGTTTCCGCGTGTGGCACAACGTGCAGCGAGCTTACCGGCCGACGCAGAACCGCCCCGTCTGCTCAGCCCTGGTGGCTATGCGCAAGCCGCCGCCCTGCAAATCCATTTGCTGGACATGGGTGATGAGGCGCGTAGCTTGCGCGATAATTTGTAGTAAATAGGCGTTATGCAGTTGCCTGGGAACGCCAGCATCCTGCCAGCCGGCCACCAGAGATGGCAACGCTGCCAACTGCGTAACTCCTATAAAAATACGTTCTTCGATTACGTTCTTCGATAATGACAGCGTGTGACGATCACGCAGCAAAGGCAACCGAAGATGAACGAACAAGCACTCGAAGGCAAAATTGCGCTGGTCACCGGTGGTGGTGGCGGTATTGGCTCGGCGATCTGTCGCCGTTTAGCTGCGGCAGGGGCAACGCTGGTCATCAACTATAACAGTGATCGCGCCAAGGCAGCAATGGTGCTGCAATCGCTAGCCCCAGGCAACCATGTGCTCATCCAAGCCTCGGTGACGGATAGTGCAGCGCTGACTCACATGGCGGCGCAAGTCGCCGACCGCTATGGCGCGCTGGATATCCTAGTGAACAATGCCGGTATCACGCGCCCGGTGCCCCATGTTGATCTAGATGGCTTGGACGATGGCTTGATCGACCGCATCTTCCAGACCAATGTGCGCGGGGCCTTTGCCGCGGTGCGCGCCTTCAAAGATCTGTTGCTGGTTGGTGACGGGGGGACGGTGATTAATATCTCATCCATCGCTGCGCTCACCGGTGTTGGCAGCAATGTGGCCTATTGTGCCTCCAAGGCGGCCATGGATTCGCTGACGCGCTCATTGGCACGGGCGCTGGCACCCAAGATTCGCGTGGTCTCGGTCGCGCCGGGCTGGGTCTGGGGCGACTATGCCATCCGCATGGAGCCAGCCTATATCCAAGAACAGATCGACAAAACGCCCTTGAATCGTATTGCACA
>DAOTTR010000864.1:0-1808 GCA_034437715.1 Caldilineaceae bacterium | reverse complement strand
AATCCACATGGGTGACGGGATGCTGGGCCAATGCTTGCGGAACCGCGCCGGTAAACCAGTGCGCAGGGGCGGGATACCCGGTTGCCTGCACAAATGCGCCATAGTCTGCATTGGTCACCAGTGTTTGGGCCAGCCGAAACTCGGCAACCGGCACGCTGTGTTGTGGTAGTTCGCTGGGCAAGACCGCGCTGGCATGATTCAGGTGACGTGGCCGCGCTTCGCTGCCCATTAAAAACGGACCTGCGGGAATCGTCACCCAATCGAGCGCCAGCGCGCACACTGGCGCGGTTGCTGCCGCGTTTGCCACCACGCGAAAGCCCAAGTAGACATCGCGCACCCCTGCCGCAATGCCATCGCGTGCAGCACAGCGAATCTGGCGCAGATCGTGATTGTATGAGCCGCCGCGCGCCACGCGCGATCCCCGGGTTGTCGCCTCTTCGCGGCCATCCGTCGCGCGATAGGGATAGGGCCGATATAGACTGCTCGTCCATTCCCACACGTTACCGGCCATGTCCAGCACGCCATAGGCACTCGCTCCCTGCGTCAACTGGCCAACGGGCATCACACTTTGGGCGGCGGGGGCAATGCCTTGTGCTTGACCATTGAAATGGCAGCGCGTGGCATCGGGCAACGTATCGCCCCACGGCCACCAACGCCCATCGTCGGATCGGGCGGCTTTTTCCCATTCGGCCTCGCTGGGTAGGCGCACGCCAGCCCAGGCACAAAACGCCTGGGCATCCTCCCAGCTAACATAGGTCACCGGAAATTGTTCGGTGCCCGCCGGCGGTTGCCCGTCACGCCAATGGCCCGGTGCGGGATGGCGGGTGGCGGCGACAAAGTGCTGATAATGCGCGTTGGTAATTGGCACGCGGCTGATGCGGAATGCCGGCAACTCGACACGCTGCTGTGGTCGTTCATTGGCAAAGGGCGGCGCCGCGGCGCGCGGATCGCTGCCCATAGTGAACGAACCGGCGGGAATCGTGATCAAAGTGGGTCGATAGATCATCTGTTTTGCATTTCCAGCGTATCGTGGCGCAACATGTTTTGTGCCAAAGCTTCGGTGCCAAACATATTGCGGCTACTATGGGCCCCACCCAAAGCTATGCGATTCCCAACTCAGTAAATCGCCCTCAATATGTTCATGTAGCCCAACTTGCGCCATCAAGAACATAATTTGCGCACGATGGTGCATACTGTGGGTGATGAGATGGCCAATCGTGCCGCCAAACGTCTTGCGCTTTGGCGGTGTGTCAAGCGTGTCGAGAAAGCAATCATCGTAGCGGTGTTCGCGCGCGATTTTGCGGGATATCAGCGCAAAATCGCGACTGATCAGACTGAGCCGTTCAATCAATTCAGGAACGCTCTTGCCCGCTCTTGCCTCGACTGGCCGCTCCCATAGAAGATCTGTCCAGGTCTCCATATTATCGATGATGTGGACAAAGATGTGGCGCAACGATCGATCATCGTTCGCGAATGCTTGGTCCAGTTGGTCGTCGGATAATGGCTGACAGGCCAGCAGCAATTGGCGTGTCGTCCAGGTGTCGTGGGCAAGCAATCTATCCAGTAGATCCATAATCGATTTCCATCTAGGTTGATAAGACTAACGCAGTTAGGTCTACTACAGTGTAAAGTAAGTTGATAGAAATCTACCCCCACCCAGCCTCCCCCTGCTAAGGGGAGGGCGAGGGTTCACTGCCATTAAGTTAAGGATACTGTGTGGACTGTCACCCCTGCGAAGGCAGGGGTCCATCCCTCTAGAGCCTGGATTCCTGCCTTCGCAGGAATGACCACTCGGCGCTTAACTTAAT
>DAOTTR010000863.1:0-2308 GCA_034437715.1 Caldilineaceae bacterium | reverse complement strand
GGGCAAGGTATGACCACTATGCGCATTGTAAAAGAGTGTAAGGTCAACTTGATCGGCATGGTTGGTCAACAAGTGGACCGCCAACTGTTGCGCATAACGGCTCAAGCCGGCACGCTGATGCACAGCAGGTCCAGCGTCCAGGGTGACAGCAAGTGGCATGGCACTACTCATAGCGGGCGCGGCAACAGCATGGTTTGTATGCGGTCAATCTCAGCCGCAACGTCGCTCTGCACAACTACAACAGACCGCGCCAGCGGCCAAGGTGCGATCTGGACCAGGACAAAGGCTGGCCGATAGCAAAATCCCACTGCACCAATCATAATCAAGGCAAGCGCCAGCCAAAGTAGCCAAATGCCCGGTTGATAGCGCACCGCGGCCACCATGCTCGGCAGCGGAATCAACAAGATTTCGCGTGGCTGGCCGCCGACCTGGATCACAGCCTGCGTTTGCCCAGTGACCTGAATGGTCTGCACCGGCTGTACTTCATCACCCTGATAGACTTCCACCAAAAACTGTTCCTGGGGCGCAGAGGCCAGGGTTAACGGACTCTCGCTTTGGGCTTCGGCCAACGCCGTCACGCGGACAATGCGCAGCCCCACACTATTGCCAATCACCACGGCATCTTCGCTGCCCAGGCTCGGAAAGATCAGTCCCAGGTCGGTCGTATATTGGGATTGGCCGGGGCGCGAGAAGGTGGTCGCCTCATCCGTACTACGTAGCAACATGGCCGGCGGTCCCAGGCTGGTCTGGATCGAGATCTGGCCCAGGCGAAGCTGGCGACTCGCGCCAAGCGGGACTTGTTGCGCCAGATCGCCAATTTCTGCGGCCAAGATGGGTGTCAACGCGTCATCGCCGGCGGGCACATTGTAGGCCAACGCGACCCGTTGCGTTGTTGCGCGATATTCGTCACCCGGTGCCAACAGAGGCGGCACCACTTGCCAGCCCGCCAACAAACTGATCCACACGACGCTCAACGCCAGCAGCAGCCCCACCAGCAACACAGGCCGCAACCAGATCAGTGGCTGGCGATGGCGGCGCGCCAAGAGACGAATTTCATGGCCAGCATCGGGCGGAGGGGCGGGCGCGACCGCGCGCTCGGTTGACGACAATGCTGGCGTTTCTATGGCCGCTTGCCCTTGATGGGGCAGGATAGGTAGCGTAGTCGCCGTAACTTGCGCAAACTGGGCGTTGAGGGTTTGGGTAAGGTGAGTGGCGAACACAGACGGCGGTTGATCCACGGCTTGACGTACCCGATACAGGGGTTGCGTGTGCGGCAACGCCAGCGGTGTACCCGCGCCATCCACAGACACAGCCCAATGCTGATCGATATGCCAAAAGCGCCACAGTTGTGCCACCAGATTGGCGAGTTGCAGCAAGCCGATTAGCGCAATCAACGCCAACAACAGTTGCAGGATGGGATTGTGCAGCACATCAAAAAGACCCAGGGCGCGCAGCACATTGCCAAACAGACCATACGCTTCGCTGGCCGTGATCAGCCAACGGGTAGCCGCCGGATCATCGACGATCTGGCCTGGCAACTGGCGAATGAGCAAGGCACAGAGCAGCAGCAAGAAGATAATCGCGCCGGTGGCGGCCAAAATTGCCTTACTGCTCAGCAATTGCCAAATGCGCCGCGTCAAGGTAATTTGCGGGCCGCTGACCGTGCTCGTCACGATGCCGTGGTTAACCATGCCGGAATTTCTTCACCAAGATTGGAAAGCGGGGCTTTGCTAATGGTGCAGGTGGGCAGCGATTCCAGGAAGGCGCTGCCATACTCTTTGCGCCAGAGCCGACTATCGAGCAGAATGACCACGCCGCGATCCGTGGCGCGCCGGATCAGTCGGCCAAAGCCCTGTCGAAACCGTAAGATTGCATCAGGTAGCATATAATCACTAAATGAATTTTCCAAATCGCGCGAACGGGCGGCGACAACTGGATCGCTGGGCACGGCAAAGGGCAGGCGCACGATCAGCAGGCACTGTAACTCATCGCCCGGCAAATCCACCCCCTCCCAAAAGCTGCGCGTACCCAGGAGCACCGCTTTTTCCAGCCGTCGATATTCGCGCAGCAATCGGTTGCGACTGCTGCTGCCATGTTCGAGCACGGTAATCCCCGCGCGATCCAGTTCGGCGCGGATCGCGTCGGCGGTGGTGCGCAACTGGGCATAGCTGGTAAAGAGCACCAGGGTACGCCCCCGTGTCGCTATGGTGGCATCAATGATCGCGCGCTCGACAGCTTGTTGATAGTAGGGATGATCGGGCGTCGGCAAATCCTGCGGCATCATCAACAGGGTATTGGTCGTATAATC
>DAOTTR010000862.1:0-3640 GCA_034437715.1 Caldilineaceae bacterium | reverse complement strand
ACGGCAAAGGTAATATCCCAGCGGTCGTCGGGGATGTGACCGGTGCTATCAGGCGAAATAAAGATGCCAGCGGTAATCACCACGTTGTCGATGCCGCCATAGGCCAACAGCACCTGCTTGAACATGGCCTGGATGCTGGCCCGGTTGGTCACATCAACCCCCAAACCGATGGCTGGGCCACACGCCGAAATACCCGTACCGGCCACGCCAATCCCAATGCCATATTTGCCGGTCAATTCATCGGCGGTGGCTTGGGCAGAGGCCGCGCTCAGATCGGCACAGACCACATGCGCACCTTCCTTGGCCAGACGATGGGCGACCGCTTTCCCAATGCCGCTGCCTGCGCCGATCACGACGACGACATTACGGGCGAATTCTTTATCGGCGGGCATACGGCGCAACTTGGCTTCTTCCAAGAGCCAATATTCAATGTCAAAGGCTTCTTGCTTGGGCAGCGCCACATATTCACTGATCGCCTCGGCCCCGCGCATCACGACAATCGCACAATTATAAAATTCCGCCGTCACCCGGCTTTCGCTCTTATTCTTGCCCCAGGCGATCATGCCCACACCGGGGATCAAGATGACTGTTGGATTGGGATCGCGCATGGCGGGTGAATCGGCATGTTTGCACGCTGCGTAATAGGCCGCATAATCTTGGCGATATTGGGCCAACCCAGCTTCTAATTTGGTCAACAGCGCGTCAACGGCCTCGGTCTGCGGATTCCAATCGACATAGAGGGGCTTGATCTTGGTACGCAGAAAGTGGTCGGGGCACGAGGTGCCCAGTTCGGCCAGCCGCGCGGCATGGTGGCTGTTGACAAATTCCAGAATCGTGGCGTCGGACTGAATTGTGCCGATAAATTTACGCTGTTGGCTCACCATCCCGCGCAATTTGGGCAAGACTTGGACCAACAACGCTTCTTTGGCGTCATCGGCCAAGGGTGCATATTTTTGACCGCCAAAGGTCTGCGCCCCTTTATCCCGGCTCGCAATGTAGCGCGCGGCTTTTTCAATGAGGGCCAGGCTCAGGTCGTAGCAGCTTTTGTTATCCGCGGCCCAGTTGATCAGGCCATGACCGCCCATGACCAAGCCTTTGAGATGGGGCTCAGCCTGCGCCATGGCCCCCATGACCAAGCCCAGATCAAAGCCAGGGCGCTGCCAATCGACCCAGCCCATCTCGTCACCAAAAATTTCGGGCGTCAATTCCTTGCCATCCTTGGCCGCAGCAATCGCAATCACTGCATTGGGATGGGTGTGATCGACAATCTTGTGCGGAATAAAAGCGTGTAGCGGCGTGTCGATCGAGGTGGCGCGCGGATTCAGGTTATAGACAGTGTGCGGATATTTGCCCACCATGGCATCTTCAATTGGCGTCTTGACGCCGTTGTCAGGCGTCGCTTCATAGATGGCGCGCAGGCGATTGAGCTTTTCCATGTAGAGCGAGGCAAAGTTGTCACGTTTGGAAGTGCGCAGATCGCCACCGGATCCCTTAACCCACAGCACTTCGACTTCGGCACCGGTCAGCGGATCGGTCATCATGATTTTCGACGAGGTATTGCCCCCACCTGTGTTGGTCACCCGTTGATCCGCGCCCAAAATATTGGAGCGGTAGACAAGTTGGTCTACCTCATCCAGTTTGGCCGCCACTGCATCATCCCAGGCATAGTGGACATGCTTGAATTCTTGCTCGGAAAACTCCACCGTTTCTCTCCTTCATTGGCTGCTCTAGATTAGTCATCGATCCTGCTTATAGGCATAGAGAAGGGTGAGCCATGGCTACCATGCCAGCGCAACTGCTTCCCGTTTCTGGCACGTTGCCGATAAAGAGAATGATGATTGTATGACAAAGCAAGGCCATCCCTGGTAGCAACTTCGCCACGGATATGCTTGCATAATAGCTAAAGCAAAGTATAAGCTGAATTCGAGATTGTGGGTAAATTTTGTAGCGTCACAGCAGAGCTTTAGGGCCTGCGCGACCCCAAAGCTCTACTTCACCATTGCGGTTACAAACCGCACCTACGCAAGCATGAGGAGTGCTATTACCACATCTATTTTACACGTCTAACAGATAGCGCGCCGCGGGCGAAAGGCGTGCTGCGGTCTCTGGGCGCAAAAATTTACGTTGTTCGGTCTGTTGTGGATGTTCGCGCGCAATGAAGGCACAGTGATAGACACGACGTGTGCGTTGGCTATGGTTGGTGGTGCTACCATGCCACGCATGACTATTAAAGACCAATACCGAGCCAGCCGGGGCATTGACATACACTTCTTGCGGATGGGGTGCCAGCAGATCACTCATTTGATCGCGGGGACCACCGGGCCACACATGGCTGCCGGGCACGATGCGCGTTGCGCCATTCTCTTGGGAAAAATCATCGAGCATCCACAGCGAGTTCATCACATGAAAGACGTGCGTATCCGGGCGCACGCCGCCAAAATCAGGATGCAGCGCCTGTTGGCCGTAGCCAGGCAATGGGTCGTGACCGTTGATCGAGTGCAGCTTGAAAGGGCGACCGATCACATAGCGCGCCGCGGCCAAGACCTGGGGATTGGTGTAGATGCGGTCAAAGAGCGGGCTCTTGTTGACCAGATCGGCCAGCCGCCGGACACCCGTCATTTGGCCCACTTCCTTGCCCGCCTCTGCCCCTTCTTCGGCGCTGATCGTTTCAAAAATTTCACGCAGCCCAGCCAGCCACACTGCATCGATCACATTGGGGAAAATGGTATACCCTTGCGTATCCAAGGCGGCGCGGTGCTCGGCAGCAAGAGTCTCGTCGGTAACGCCCACAGCTTGCAGGGCGGCATCCATCTCGGCAACGCTGTGCGTGTTCGGCACCGTTGGCGCAGGGGATGGTGGGTAAGTCATCATGGTTCTCTCCTTTGTAGAGTAGCTGCCGATGGCAAATCGGCCTTTGGAATATCAAATTTTGATTGGTTTGCGATTTTATTTTTGCAGAGCGAGCCAATGGGTCAGCCACCCCGCCAGAAAGGCCGCTTGCTGCGTGCGGATTGGCTCGCGGAAATGAACGTGATCACAGTAAAGATCCGGCCCCAGATTGCGCGTAAAGGTATAAAGGTCAAGCATAGGGATACCGGCAGCTGCCATGATCGCATCGGCGGCGGCGTTATAAGCAATACCATCCGCCGCAAAGCGATGAAAAGCCATGGCGGGTTGGTTATGCACTGCCTCATCACAGGGCGTAGTACGCATCCACGCCAGTGCCGGCACCATGGTCTGCGCAAGCTCGACAATGCCGTGCAAATTTTCCGCGTATTGCGCAAGCGTCACCTGGCGTTGCCCGGTTTGGGGATGGGTCTTCATGTCGTGCAGGCCACAGTTGAGCAAGAGCAGATCGGCGTCCAGACCGCCTTGGCGGTGCAAGCCGCGCAAAAAGGCCAAGACCATTGTCGAATCACCGCCATTGGCACCCTGGGGATTATCCAAATTCAGCAGCGCCGCGGCCTCACCTTCCTTGCGCGCATAGTGCAGGATGCCCTGCAAGGCCTGTTGCAAATAGGGGCCATATTGAATCGAGATGCTGTCGCCGATCACATAGACTTTTTTCATGGTAATTGCTTCCAACGTTGTATAGAATAGACCTTATGCCGATTTAATTTTGTGCATGCGTAGGTGCGGT
>DAOTTR010000861.1:0-1867 GCA_034437715.1 Caldilineaceae bacterium | reverse complement strand
ATCGGCCCAGGCGACGGCGGCACGATGGTGATCCCTGGTAGCCACAAAGCCAACTTTCAACATCCCAACTTTGAGAAATATCGCATGGCCCATGGCGCATCGGTGGATGGCATTGAAGGTGCAATTGAAGTGCATCTGAAAGCGGGTGATGCGTTGCTTTTTGTGGACTCGCTTTCCCACGGCTCGGCCAAGCGCACGAACCCTGGCCTGCGCCGCATTACCGTCTATCGCTATGGGCCATCATGGGGCAACTTCCGGCACGGCTACCAGGTTTCGCCCGAATTGCTGGCGCGCCTCACGCCCGAACAACGCAAGATTGTGCAGCCACAACAGTTGATTCCGCGCGAATCACAAAAAAAGCCAGCCTGATCGTACGATGGAAAAGTCAATAGAAGCGCGCCACGATTACGCCTATTTTCTCCAAATTCCGACGCGTTGGATGGATAACGATGTTTACGGGCACGTCAACAATGTCCAATACTATGCCTTTTTTGACACGGTGATCGGCGACTATTTGATCCGCCACGGCGGGCTTGATATTGTCAACGACACGGTGGTCGGCTTTGCGATTGAAAGCCTCTGCCAGTACAAACGGGCCATCGCTTTCCCCGAACTTGTCGAAGCTGGACTGCGCGTGGCGCGCATCGGCAACAGTAGCGTGCGCTACGAGATCGGCATCTTCACGGCTGGTCACGCAGAACCGGCAGCTATGGGTTACTTTGTCCATGTCTTTGTTGATCGCACGGCTGGCAACCGCCCAACACCCGTACCGGAAAAGCTTCGGACTGCCTTGACAAAGCTATTAATGGTAAGTAGTACGCCAACGTTAAATGCGTGTTGAATGAATTCAACACCTGCGACGGCAAACGTGTTTAAACACGTTTGCTATCCCAGGCTCTGCATTCATGCAGCGCAGCATGTGATGAAATTTAACATTGTCGTAGTAGGTAATTCATGTCAGCCACGTAAACCCGAAATCCGTTCCTTCACGTGGTGTGCAGGACGGATTTCGAGCGTTTAATCCGTTGCATCTGTTCCTAAAATCCGCTGACAGCGTTCCTGCGTACCATCAACTGATTGAGACAATGCACCCTATGCGCTTCTATAAATACCAAGCCCTCGGCAACGACTACATCATCATCCCGCCGGCTGATGCGCCCAATGGCTTGTCGTCAGCGGCGATCATCCGCATCTGTGATCGGCATTATGGCGTCGGCTCGGACGGCATTCTGTGGGGGCCGCTGCCCACTACTGAGGCCGACTTTGCGCTGCGGCTCTTTAATCCCGACGGCGGCGAGTTTGAGAAGAGTGGCAATGGGTTACGCATCTTTGCTCGCTATTTGTGGGACGAAGGATTGGTGCAGGATCAACCCTTTACCATCATGACACCAGGCGGACGCGTGACGGCCCAAGTTTTTGTTCAAGGCCGACGCGTGACGGTGGACATGGGCCAGGTGAGCTTTGATAGCACACGGATTCCCGTGTTGGGGCCGCCGCGCGAGGTGCTGGACGAGAGCATCGAGATTGCGGGCGAACACTTCAATTACAGCGCGGCCACCGTCGGCAATCCGCACTGTGTGGTGCTCATGGACGAGGTGAATGCGGCTATGGCCCATCGCATCGGGCCGCACCTAGAACATGCGTCGCGCTTTCCCAACCGCACCAATGTCCAATTCATGCAGGTGCTGGATCGCCAGAACATTCGCATCGAAATCTGGGAGCGGGGTGCTGGGTATACATTGGCCTCTGGCAGCAGCAGCAGCGCGGCAGCGGCAGTGGCCCACCGCCTGGGGCTGTGTGACGACGAAATCAATGTCCACTGCCCCGGCGGCGTGATCGTGATTGCCATCGGCGCAGATTGGTCGAT
>DAOTTR010000860.1:0-1748 GCA_034437715.1 Caldilineaceae bacterium | reverse complement strand
AAACCAGCCGTGTGATAGAGATCGCGATAGTCGGGCAGCGTTTGGTAGAAGGTGGGCGTCCAATCGTTGCGACGACAGAATTCCTGGAAGGCGACAATCGCGGCCAGTGTGTCGGCGGGTGGACCAATGGGATCACCTAGGGCAATGGCCGTTTGGCCTTTGGCCGTATAGGCAATCACCGAACCGCCCGGCGTGAAGCAGTAGAGTTTGTCGGGCAGCAGCACAAAGCGCGCCAACGAGGATTGCCCATATTGCTCGACAATGCGTGTGGCACGGCGGCGCTCACTGGCGCTGGCGGCGCGGCGTACAAAAACCGGTTGCAGCAACATAAACAGCGCATAGCCTAGCGTGATCGCGCCAATGATATAAATTGACGTAACAAAATAGCGCCCAAATCCTGTAATCGGATGCAGCCCTGGATCATAAAACTGGGTAAACATCACAATTGTCTGGCGCACGGCGGCTTCAAGGCTGTATTGCGCCTGAAAATGGCGGTCGAGCAAGTAGATGCCCAGCGCGCCATAGGCCAGCGTAAAGCAGAAGGATGCGCCCAAAACGCCCAATCCCTGCCAGAGCGAAGGCGGGTCCGAAAGCGCATGAAAATGGGACCGTTGCGTCCACAGTGCCACCGCCAAGATGATTGCCAAAGAGGCCTCTTCATAATCCAAGCCTTTGATCAGATGGACCACTGCCGAGATGATGAGGATGCCCATGGTCAACCACCACGCGGTTTCTTTGCGCCGCCATAAGCCACGCGCCAGTAGCAGCAAAGCAAAGCCGGCCAGGACCGCGGTCATGTGGCCGCCATGGCGCACTTCCAACGGTGAAAAGCTGGCAATCATTTGTACGCGTTCGGCCAGCCCCGGCATAACGCCCGACAGTACATTGATAATGCCCATAATCGCCGTGGCAATCGCCACAAAATGGGGTTGTTCGCGCTCGGTCAGCGACCGTTCCGAGGCTGTAAACAATTTGAGCCGACGCAGCAAGAAGAACCCTGCGATCATCGGCAACCAGAAGGTTAATCCGCGGAACGTCAGACTGATCACGGTGGCCTTGGCCAGCGGCAAGCCCAGCGATGAATAGATCACAGGCATGATGCCCTCGACAACACCTACGCCATTGGGGGTAGGTGAGACTACACCGAAAAGGACGGTCATCGAGTAACCAACAAAGAGGACACCCGGCATGACTGATTGATCAAAGGCTACGAAGATCGTATAGAGGCTCAGCAGATCAATCGCATGGGCAACCAGCGCGGCCAGTGTTGTCCACAGCAACGCTCGCGGATGATCGAACATGGCTTTGGCTGCTTCTTGAAATTCGCCAGCGTTGCGTGCACTCCACGTCTCGTCCAGCAATTGGGGCCGACGGAACCAGGCACCCACGCGATTGACTGTGCGCTGGATCCAATCCAGCCCCGTGCGCAGCCAGCGTGGTCGCCAGCGGCCACTCAACAGTGCGGCGGCCATAGCCATCACGGCGCCCAGCAAGATCAGCGAGGCCGCGACTTCGTAGAAAGCGACTTGGCTCTTGGCAAAGAGAATGCCCAAACTCGCCACTGCAAACAAGCTCAACATGCCAAAATCAATGACATGCATCAGCATCACGCCTACGGTTGCCCGCGCCCGCGATTCACCGCGCCGCGCCACCTCATCGACAAAGAGTGCCGCGCCCACTGCCCCACCCGTCGGCGCGGCCAGATTGGCAAAGAGCGCTGCCCAGGTGACGGGCAATAATTCCCAGAC
>DAOTTR010000859.1:0-2605 GCA_034437715.1 Caldilineaceae bacterium | reverse complement strand
GCCAGCGATGGCCAGTGGGCTGACCCATCATTTGTGGTCCGTCCACGAATTGTTAGCCTTTAAGATCCCACCGCCGCCTTTTACACCCCCAAAACGCCGCGGCAGACCGCCTAAAATTCCTACTTTACCCTCCACCACTTAGTGGAGTGATACCGCGAACCCTTGTAGAAATGATTTTAGCAAGATTCTCATTGAATAGCACAATTTTTGATTTCTCAAAAAATTACGAGGCAGCGAGTACCTAAACCATTTGATTGCGAAAAAATCTTTATAACAAAGCAAATTTTCAGCAGCATTTAATCGAACGCGGCTAGCGCAGATTTGGCGGGTTAAAGCGGTTTTACCTAAAGTTGGCAAAAATCCGTTTTAGTCAGCCAAATCTGCGCTATCCGCGTACTTAATAAAAATTTGGGGGAGTAGATATAAGGGCATGCCCCTGCTCTTCTCGCCACCTTTGCAATGAAGGTGTAGCGCACGATGGATAGCCATCCGAATGACGAAGAAAGCAGGATTCGAGGGACAAAGTTGATGGATAGCAAGGACTTACATCGTGGAAAACGCCAAAAATTCTGTCAGGAGCCAAACCAGCTACCGACCTTTCCCAATCAGTATAGTTTCCCAGAGAAGTTTTGTACCATTCTTGCACTGGAGAATGTGGTACAAAACTTCTCTGGGAAACTATACATAAGCTCAGACGCTCTATCTTCTCAAAATCTTACACATCAATTTTAGATAATTTGTAGCGGTGTAGTAACGATTCAGGCTCCCCCTGCCAACCTCCTTTAGTTTTACCCATATCTTTTGTACCCCAGGAGATCAGCGCGCTCAGTGGGTACACGGGCACTGACCAAGACAACTTACCCTAGCGTATTCTTCACTGGTCAGTGCCGCCGCGCCCCCAGGCCCACGCCACTGGGCCCGGGTTGCCTCACCAATTTAGGATTAAACTTATGAGGTTCTGCTTGTGGGGCGCGGAGCGTCCAAGAGGGCATTCCACGCTCTGCGTGGAACGCGTGTACTATAAGCGCACGCGATGACGTTTTTCTAGCAATGCCACTGTGCGCGTAAGTTCTGTCTGTTGTTCCTCGGTTGACCACCCACAAGTTTCATCTATAATACCTGTTAATTCCTCTAGCAATGGGCGCGTCACCAAGCCCAACATGCCCAGCGAAGAGCGGCGGAGGATCAAGTCATCGAGATGCACCACCTTTTCAGTGCGCACTAGATAGGCGATTTCGCCGCGCAGGTAGGTGGGCTGGTGTTGCAACGGCTGGTCGTCCCCGTTGCTGCGGTTGGCGCTGATATCGGCGATGATGGCGGCGGCGAGGGTGCCATAGCGACGCAAGAGGGTTTCTACCTGTCGTTGTGTTAACCCGCTTTGGCTCTGTTGCTGGTTGATCCAGGTGGTGCGTTCCTGTGCAGTGCGGGGATAGGCGCGGCCCCCACCAATGGGAACGGTGGCAGTGCTGCTCTGGCGGGTTCGACCCAGGCGCGCTAGGGTGCGATCAGCGGTCTGTTCGGCAAAGGCGCGGAAGGTAGTCCACTTACCGCCGATCAAGTTCAAAATGGGAAACTCAATGCCGGCGCTTGGTTCAACCGTTTCAATGCTGTGGTCGCGACTGATCTGACCAGTGCTTTTGGCATCACCTTTACTTTTTCCCGACGGGAGCGGGCGCACACCGGAAAAGGTAAAGACAATATGCGAATGATCGATTTTAACATTGGGAAAGACACGCGCCGTCATGCCCAGGAAATAGTCGATCTCGTCGTCGGTGCAGACCGCTTCGTCGGGGTTGGTAATGCGGATATCCGAGGTGCCGACTAAGACCTTATCTTCTAGGGGGCAGATCAACACAATCCGCCCATCTTTGTTTTCAAAGAAAAATTCATGTTCACCAATAACTTGGCGCAATTCGGGGTGGTTAAGCACCAGATGCGAGCCTTTGGTGCCGCCGATAAACTCGGTTGGCTTGCCCAGCGTGCGGTTGGCAAAATCGATCCAGGGCCCAGCCGCGTTGATCACCACCTGTGGGCGCACATCCATCGTTTCGCCACTCACTTCATCCTGCAGCCGCACCTGACCGCCACTGGCTCCCACCACGCTTACATAGTTCAGCGCACGCGCGGTGGGTGACGCGGCCTCGGCATCCGCAATCAACTCTACACAAAGCCGCTCTGGGGAGCGAATCAGCCCATCATAATATTCGGCGACACTGACAACGTCGGGATTTAGCTGGGGATAGCGCGCCAACGCTGCATCGTGTGACAAAAACTCGTGGCGGGGTACGGTCCGTTCGGCGCCGGTATAGGCATCATACATGATCAGCCCCATCTTGATGATGGCTGCGCCACGCTCCGAGGGCCGATCCAACAGGCCCAAAAATTTGAGTGGGGCATTGAGAAAGCCGGAAAACCACTTAAAGATTGGGATCACCGTCGGCAGTGGACTGACATAGTGGGGCGCATTTTGGATGAGGCGGTTGCGCTCTTCGACAGCTTCGCGCACCAGGCGAAACTCACCATTTTCCAGATAGCGAATGCCCCCATGCGCCATATGCGAAGAAGCCGCGCTGGCCCCTGAACAGAAGTCGGCGCGGTCGATCAG
>DAOTTR010000858.1:0-5391 GCA_034437715.1 Caldilineaceae bacterium | reverse complement strand
TGCGGAAAGGCCAGCACGCTTGGGGGCAATGTGGCGCAACTCACGCGCAAGGCCATAAAGTGCTAGCACACCCAACACGCCAAAACCGGCTGCTGTCAAGCGCATGGCCGTGGGACCGGCGCTACCGCCAACCCAGGAGACCAAGCCAAACGTCAGCGCATTGGCATAGGCGTTGAGGGGCAATACACCGAAATTGCCTTGCAAAAAGATGGGGCGGTAGGTTGGATCTGTGAGGATGCGCCAGGCTTCCAGGCCCTCGAAGGCTTCGTCAAAGTGGAAACCCGGCGGCAGGCGGTCGATCTGCCAAAGACGCAGCCCAATCGCCAGCCCGATGATAAGCAGTAATAAGCCCCTGGATACGCGCGATGACATAGATTGACGATTATATCATAGCTTGGTCACAGCGCGCCGATATGCTAGGCGCCAAAATAAAAAACGAGAGGTTCAACGGAACACTCTCGTTTTGGCTATGCTTTTGTGGGGTGAAAGATGACTATGCCGGAATCAGTTGCTTGGCTTGCGTGCGCATACGCGGTGCTTCGCGGGCATCGTACATTGGTAGCTTTGTACGAAATTCTACGGGCAGGGCAGGCTGGCGAACGGGCAACGAATCTTGCACCGAACAACCGGCTTCTTCGATCACCGTAACCGGTAATGTTGCATGGACAACGCTATTATCTGCGCCGTAGCTGCCCTGGGCAAAACCGTCGGCATGATAATCAGTTTTCCATTGACCATCAATCATATAGCGAAATTGATAGTTGCCACCGGTTGGCAGATCCAGCGTTGCACGCCAGACGCCATCGCGGTCCTGATACATGGGCGTCTGCTTCTCATCCCACTGATTAAAATCACCTACCAAAAAAATGCGATCTGCCCAAAGACACGAAGGCAGCTCAAAAACGATCCGTACATGACCAGGATAGGGCGACGATTGTTTGCGAATCATCAGTTGCTCCTTTGGCCGTTACAGCCAGTTCCAAAATTCCCACTGAACCTCAGGCGTCAAAAAGATACTCTATAGGCATTGGGGGACCACAATTGTCAAAATTACAAAAATAAAAGAAGGGAAAATTTCAAAATAAACGCTACGCCTGTCAGTATCAGCCTGTCAGAAATTTTGGATACTGCTTACTCAATTCATTATCCTACACATTTACCCTAAAAACAAGATACATTTGTTTAATAGTTAGTTAACATTCATTGGACAAGTTGAACAAAATGTTGCGCGCGCTTATGTCAACATTTTGCCTGAGGGATGACGGCGATCCACAATACGCGGCCCGCGGCAAAAGCTAGGCCGCATTCAAAGTTGAGTTGGCAAAGACGCCAACCCCATTTATACTAGCAAGGCCAGTGACGCGCTTGCGCTATTATAGCGAGCAAGGCCAGTGACGCGCTTGCCCTATAGACCCTAAGTATAACGCACCTACAACAGCATCGATAGAATGCGATAATGGAATTGCACATGAATGAAACGCCGCCTGTTTCCCAGTTTTTGTCTGCCCAGAAGACGCCCCACCGCGTCTTTTGCCATCCAGGTCCGGTCACTTCATTGGAACAAGCGGCCCAAGAACGGGGTCAACAGCCCGCGCAAATTGTGCGTAGTATTCTCTTTCGCTTGGGGCAAGCTGCCTATGCCATGGTGCTGGTGGCCGGTCCTGGCCAGATCGACTGGCGTGCCTTGCGCCGCTTTGTCGGTCAGTCGCGCCTGACCATGGCCAGCGAAGCCGAAGTGCTACAAATTACCGGCTACCCGATTGGCGCGGTGGCGCCCTTTGGCGTGCCCCATCCCCTGCGCGTGCTCGTCGATGCAAGTGTGCTTGCCCAAAGCGAAGTGTCGATTGGCTCTGGTGTGCGCGGCACAACCGTGATTCTGCTTGTTGACGATTTGCTGCGCGCGTTGGGCAATTCCGAAACTGGCCGATTTCGCCTAGAGGAAACCAATCAAGCGGATGCAACAAAAGGAGACAACCATGACAAAGCGCATTAACCGCGCCATCGACCTATTGGAACAAGGCCAGCCGATCTACTACACAGGCGGCCACACCGGCCATGTGTTGACCTATGAACAGGGTGTCGCCGATGCCAGTACCTGGGCCGACTACATCAATGTGGGTATGGAACATGGCTGCTTTGACATGACCGGGCTCGACGCCTACATGCGCGGTTTGGTGGCTGGCGGACCGACACTCAGCGGTCATCGCACGCCGGCCGTGATTGTGGAAGCGCCCGTCGAAGGTACCACCGCCGACATGGTGCGCTACAACAGTTGGCAGTTTCGCCAGATTTTGGCGCGCGGCGTGCATGGCATTCTGCTCTGTCAGGCCGAGAGTGCCGATGCCGTACGCGCCTTTGTCGAAGGCTGTCGCTACCCGATCAACCACATTGGCCGCGATCAAGGGTTGGGCGAAGGGCGGCGCGGTGTTGGCTCCGAACCGACCGCCGCGCCCGTGTGGGGTGTCAGCCGCGATGAGTATCTGCGCAAAGCCGAGCCGTGGCCCCTCAACCCCGAAGGCGAACTGTTGCTGGGGCTCAAGATCGAATCGGCTGCGGCCATTCCCTACATTGAAGAAATTCTCAGCGTACCCGGCATTGGTTTTGCAGAAATGGGGCCGGGCGATCTCAGCTTGTCGCTGGGCTACCGCCAAATGCCCAATCCGCTACCGCCCGCAATGATCGACGTGCGCGAGCGCGTGATGGCGGCCTGCAAAGCCCACAACATCGCCTTCCTAGAAGGCGTAAGCCTCGACGATGCCATCGAACGCATCGATGCTGGCGTACGCGTTGTCGGCGGCCATCGCGAAGAGATCGCCCAGCGTGGCCGCGCCCATACCCGACGGACAATGCCGGTGTAGGGTGCTTGAATTATCTGACAAGCAGAGTGGAATCAGGTACGCCAAATACCCATAGCTATTGCTAACTGAGGCTGGCTATCATGTGTCTGTTCTATCAGCTATGTTTTGGACGACATAACCGTCTCTAACCGGACACTGGGCGCTTGCGTTCGGCTGTTGAGCGATAAGATGGGATGTCACGCTCATGGCATCGCATGGGTGTTCTACGCATAACAAAGAAGGGGATGCTCGCTCCTGTCGTGGAACGTGCATCCCCTTGCGCTCTGTCTGTTCATCGGTCTATTCTGGGCTCGTTGTTGGCTACTAGATTACTGTACCTCTTAGCCTCGCACTGTCCAATGCTTTAATTGCTGCTCATAGTCGTGATGGCTGCTATTTGCTTCGAGCGTTGAGGCTGGTCTCAGCGTCGCGGAAACAAAAAAAAGGGGCGTTGATCATCACGATCAGCGCCCCTTTTTTTTGTTTGGATTTAGTAGACCCCATACCAGAACTCAGGTGAGCAAGTGTAGAAAGCACCCACCTGGACATAGTTGTAAATTGGTACCGCACAGACCCGAACGATTTGGTTCTGAACACCGTACCAAGCCAGATTGAATCCCTGGCCGACTAACCAGCCGGTAGCGCCTGGAACCTCTCTATGCGAGCCGTTGGTAGCGGTGCCGTTTGCGATGACGATGTTTACCCAGGCCGATCCATTCCACTTCTGATAGGCCGTGCGTATCCAGTAATCGCTCCAGGCGTAATCTTGCCAGTACGATATGACCGCACCATCGCCCCAAACGTATTCGTTGTTACGATCGTACCGCGATGTGTTCTTGTACTCAGCCCAATTATATATGTCGAATGACGCAGGAAAATAGTAGTCGCAAGGAACGAGGTTTCCGTATGAGTTGTAAAACTTGTCCATCTGGGAAATCACGCTGCTATTGCAAGTGCCACCAGAGCCGTACTGATCATTCAAACCATGCAAGTGCAACAGTTCATGGCCTATAACCGCGGCAAGACTCTGGCTAGTCCAGCTTGATCCAAGCAGATTGGGCCGGATGTATGCCGTCGCCCTTTTCCAGGTGTACACATTGTGGGTGGACATGTTAGACCACTCGTCAATGAGCACACAACCAAGAGCATACTGATCAGCCGGACAATTCGCCCAGTTGATCTTAACATCCGATCCTTCATAGTACCCCACAACCGACATTGGTCGGACAGCCGGAGGGCGTGACGAGTTAAGATCGGCAACGGCGGTAGATGCAGCGGAAGCCAGAGCCGGTGTTGCATAGACAAGAATCCCGCTTGCCGGTGTTGGAGTCATCGAGTACGAATACTCTTTCCAAAACTGATTGTGCTCAATGCCGGCTGGCGTAGTCCACTGACCAACTGTGTCAAAGTACGGAGGCTGAACCTGAGCAAGCGCCGTACCAAATAAGGCAACAGTCAGGGCAAGCGCCAGTCCACCAACTAGGAACCCAACGAATCTTTTCATTTTCATTCAGCCCCTTCCAGTTGTCTTAGGATTGCTTCAAACTCACCCTTTACCTGGGCAAGTTGTTCGTCGGACAAATCGTCGTTATAGACTGATCCGTTGGCATCAATCGCTAGAATATTTCCGGTTGCACTGTGGTTGAGAATGTGAATCGGCGCTTTGCGGCAATAATCGGGAAATGCGTCATCACACATGATTGAGCGAACCACATGTTGTACATAGAAGTCGGCTGGCAATTGAATCGATTGACCATTGATAGTCAGCGCGCTGCCAGCAGTATGGGGACCGCCAACAACAACCGATTTCTCGACCGGAGGACGCATTTGGTCATGTGCCGTCATGCCCTGGGCTAACGCCTCGTCCAAGGGCTGGTGGACGTAGTTGCCCTTTTCATCAAACTTGAGGGTGTCCTCCAGCGAATTTCCTGGCGCAGACTGGCTGACTTGCACGCCAAAATCAGGGTGCGAATCAATGTAAATCTTGTCCGGCATACGCGTCGATTTTGGGTCGATAGGGACGGGCGTGCCATCGATAACGATAAAACTTTCCCAGCGCGCCATTGGATGTTCGGTAGGGGCAGCGAAGCCTTCTGGATTGCCGACATGCACGATTCCGGGCGTTGGCGTGGGATCTGGTGATGGTTGCGCTGACGATGAGAGGCTGTAGAGATATGGAATGGCAACGGCAACACAAACCGCCACCACCATTACAATAGCCTTGAGAGCGAAGCTTGATCTTGCTAGTTTTTTCATGTAGTTTCTCCTTGAGGGTAAAGGTTGAAAAGCCACCCCTGTATTTTATCATAACCAAGGTATTGGGTCTGTTTGTTCTCATAACAGAATCACAATCAGACGACAAAAAGGGGCGCTGATCTTCACGATCGTCGCCCCTTTTTGTCGCTCGGTAGACTTACTTCACATTCTCGCTTAGTGGCTACTTTAATAGTCTGTGCTTTCCCCTTTTGTTAAATCGTTCAATCTTCGCCTGTTATCGTGTCTGAGAATGCCTGGATAGCTTCGTCTACTGTCTGGAATCTATCTTCTGGCCGTG
>DAOTTR010000857.1:0-29351 GCA_034437715.1 Caldilineaceae bacterium | reverse complement strand
TGTACGATGGTAAAGCCGGCGGTCTGGAGGGCGGCTTCGACCTGCGGGCGCTGCATACTTTCCTCGACAAAACCGAGCCGTTGGCGGAGCCGCGCCGCTTCTTGCGGTTCGAGCAGACTCGTGGCATAGCCGGTTTGCAACAGCATAAAACCACCCGGCGCCAGCACCCGCCAACATTGCCGAAAGGCTGGCAATAACGCTGGCAGATGGACGATCACGCTTCGGCACCAAACCAGGTCGAACGTATCATCGGCAAAGGATAGGGTCTCGATGGCTTGCTTGTGTACACGCACTTGCCCCGTCAAATTTTTTTGGGCCACGCGCTGGCGTGCGCTTTCCAGGCTGCTCTCCACCAGGTCAAGCGCCTCTACCTGCGCGCCAAACCGCAGCGCCAGTTCGCAAGCATGATCACCCTGTCCACAGCCTACATCCAAGATCTGCGAAGTTGGGTTCAAGCCGATCTCTGCCACCATTTCAAAAAGACGCGCCGGGGTGCGCGGCTGTAGATTTTGCTGGGCTGCCGCCCACTGTTCCACCTGGCCGACATGCCATAGATCGTCGTAAATCGCATCCATTGCGCGTTCACTGCTACTCATTTCCATTCCTCATTTTGCAACTTTTACGCCGGTTCCAGATCAAAAGCGAAATGCAAACCGCTGCCCGCCATCCGTTGCTGATAGAGTGCATCAAAACGGGCATTTTGCGCGGGGGTAAAGCGATGCTGCCAATCACCCACTTTGCCTTTGCGCAAATGTTTGGCCGGGAACCCATTGCGTGTCGGCTGCAAATTCCAGTTGGTTTTGGTATTGGTCGCCATTGCGTCAAAGCGACTCTGGGCGACGATGCTGTCGCGCAATGCCGGGGAGAGCGGGATGTCAATAAAATGGGCGATCTTTTCCACACAAGCCGCTAAATCGATCTGCATCTCTTCGTAGTGCATAAAGAGAATATTCCTGTTTTGTTGGCTGGCCTGCCACCATTCTAGTGTTCGGTCAAACCACAATCCATAGGGCACCTGACCCTGCATGTAGGCGTCGAAAAAGTCATCCCACTCATTTTGCAGCCGCATATCCTCACGGCTGACCATGAAGTAGTAGTAGGAAGTGGCACAATCTTTGGGGTTGCGGGCGACACAGATGTAGCGGGCTTGGCTGTGCTGCACCCTCGGCATCAACCCATAGGGCAGGTGGCTCATAAAATAGCGCCGCGCGCCGGTGGTTTCGATCACCGCCCAATTGTCCTGACTCGCCTCTTTTTCCAGGAGCGGCACCGTCTCGCGCAAGGTTTGCTCCCCTTGCACGCCACCATGGCCGAGCAAGTGGACGATCTGGCGCATCCAGTTGGTCCCTGCCTTGGGATAGGTGACAATAAACACATCGTCATTACGCACGACAAAGCGTGCGGCCAATTCATCCAAACCCTGTTGCGTCACAAAGGGCGGGTAGAGGAGCGAGCCGCCTTTACCATCGGTCGCGGTGCTGTAATGAAAATCCAACATCGTTAACTCCCGTAGAAAATTTCTAGAATGTAGCAGGTAACAGGTAGCAAGTAGCAAGTACAGAATATCGTCCCTTGCTACTTGTTACTTGCGCCTTGTGCCTTACCGCTGGTGTCCGACAACAGTCCCCGATACGTTTGCAGCGGCCACATGGCATTGCCCAAACTGATTAGGGTAAAAAATTGTTTTAAAAGCAAGACATGCACCACTTGAAAACCGGCGAAATAAACCCCGCCAATGCCCAGGGCAACCGGTATCAGGATCAAACCAAAGCTATTTTTCAGTGTGAAGGCAAATTCCTTGCTCAGATCAAAGAGGCGGCAGAGTTGTTGCAAGCTTTGATCCATCAAGATGATCTGCGCGGTGTCGGTGGCGGCAGTGGAAGCGCCGCGCAGGGAAACGGAAACTTGAGCTTTTTTCATGGCAATCGTATCGTTGATGCCGTCGCCCACATAACAGATCTTGCGGCCTTCTGCCTGCAATTGCTCGATAATGGCGGCTTTGTCCTGGGGCAGCATTTGGGCAAAATAGCGATCAATGCCCAATGCTTGCGCCAACTGGCGCGTGGGTGCTTCATGATCGCCGGAAATGATCACAATCGACTTGATCTTGCGCCGGCGCAGACCCTGAATGATCGCTTTCGCTTCGGGGCGCACCGTGGGCAACAATTCCACTGCGCCAACCACTTGCGCATCAACCGCCACCAACACCAGCGAATGGCCCTGCGCGTTACAATCGCTTTGCGCCTGGTTGATGTTGGCGGGCAGTGCAATCCCTTCGCCTTCGATAAAGCGGCTACTGCCCACGCGCACCAGCGCACCGTCGATCTGCACACTCAGGCCGTAGCCCACTTTATAGGCAGCGTCGGCAATTTGCGGCAGGACAAGTTCACGCGCTTGGGCGGCGTGCAGAATGGCACGCGCAACCGGATGGGTCTGTTTGTACTCAGCCGCGGCGGCCAGTGTCAACACAGTCGCTTCATCGTACCCGGCGCAGGTATGAATCGCGCCCAACGTCGGTTGCTCCTGGGTCAGGGTGCCCGTCTTGTCAAAGACCACC
Organism: Caldilineaceae bacterium; assembly: GCA_034437715.1. GTDB lineage: Bacteria > Chloroflexota > Anaerolineae > Caldilineales > Caldilineaceae > JAHBVH01. Next base: position 26,794 of record DAOTTR010000857.1, on the reverse strand, counting down.
GTATCCACCTGATAGAGCAATTCCAGCGTGCGTCCATCTTTGACCAGGATGCCGTAGCGCGAGAGAATGCGGAAGTAATTGAGAATGCCGATCCCGGCAATCGCGTTCATGCGGTTGCCAAAATGCGCCGTGATAATGGCGACCGCGCCCATGGGCCCCAGCAAGGGCAACGAAAGCGCGCTCAGGATCAGGGTTGGCCACACTGTTTTTTGCGCCATCCCTTCCGAGCGCAACTGGACGCCTGTTTTAAAATCGGTGGTACGGTTGAGCAGTTGACCAATCTGCGCCGCCGTCGTCTCTTTGCCCGCGTGTTCAACCGCCACTGTAATCTGCCCGGCCAGCAAGAGCGTCAGCGCAAAAACCGAGTCGCCCACGCTCTTTTCTACGGGTTGGGCTTCGCCAGTGAGCATTTGCTGATCTACACTGGCCATGCCCTGACGGATGACGCCATCGACCGGAATGAGTTCACCGGCATTAATCACCACCAGATCGCCCCGTTTCACATTTTGGATCGGGACTTGCACTTCCACGCCATTCACCACCACCCAGGCCGTCCGTGATGATTGGCGAAAAATATTTACCAAGCTCTGTTTCGAATCATTTTTCACCTGTAACAACAGCTTCTGGCTAAAGGTGTAAAAGAAGCCGGTCATGGCGGCGGCGACAATATAGCCCCCGAACAGACAGGTCACCACCGTAATGCTCGACAGGGTGTTGACATGCACCTTGCCTTCTTGGCGCAGCGTTTGATAGCTATTTTGAAACATGTGGCGCACAGAATAGAGTAAACCGGGAATGCTCAGTAGGGACAACGGTGGATAGAACAGACTGCCCACAACCGCAATGCCCAACGCGGTGGCACCCACCGCGAAATCGCGTTCGATCTTTTGTGCCGCGGGGTTGCGCGCTTGCGTCTGGGCATCGCCAGCAAACTCGCGCAGTTGCACTTTGCGCTGTTCATCGCTAAAGAGCGCAGGGGCGCTACCATCAAAGAGTGCGCCTACCCGAGCAGGCGCATTACTATCAAAAAGTGGCTTGATCTGTTGCTCGCTCACTCGCTCCAACACAATTGCACCCTGATCCCAGGCTTCGCGGCTCAGTTCGTAGACCTCGATACTCAAGGTCTGGAATTCGCGGCGCACCGGAGCAACATCATTCGCATAAATTTCCTTGCTGATGTCATACGCATCGTTGAACAGGTCCACCACATCGTTGGTCAAGCTGTCCAGATCGAGATGCGGTTTTTGATAGAGCGCTTTGCCCTTTTCCCACAGGGCAGTCAGTTTTGTTTGGCGCAGATTTGCTTTGCGCGCTGTAAACAGCGGCCCGTGATGGCCGTTCAAACCGTTGGGATGGGTCGCGCCGTTGGTATGCTGTCCATTGGTGTTATGGACGTTACTATAAGGCGGTGTAGCTGGCTTAGGCGCTTGGTCAGCAACCCGCTTATGCAACCCTTTCAGCAGGGTTTCCCCGGAATTAGTCAACTCGGCAAAGCTGGTCATACGAACTATACCTCTCTCTGCGGGGCAAGCATGGGGGTAAGTGCTTGGGCAACCGTTTGCACTAAAGCCGACTCTGCACTGTGCAAAAAGAAATGACCGCCTTCAAAACGGTGCATCTGGAACGATTGGCTGGTATGCTGACGCCAGCCAGCCAGGTGGTCGGCGTTGGCGTGCTCATCGTCTATTCCACCCAAAACGGTGATCGGACAAGCAAGCGGTGCTTCCTCGCTATGGCTGTAAGTCTCTACTGTTCGGAAATCAGCACGTAAGGTCGGCAACATCAATTGCAACACTGCCTGATCGGCGGCTAACTCCTGGGGAATCGCATTGCCAGCGGCGCGCAGTGTTGCCAAAATCGTGTGATCCGGTAGCTGCGCCAGGTGTGGCTGTGGTAGGTGGGGTGCCCGCCGCGCGGCTACCATCAAATGTAGCGGCAGGGGCAACATGCGTCGGCGCAAGGCGCGCGCTGTTTCAAAAGCAACCACCCCCCCCATACTGTAGCCAAAGAAGGCAAACGGTCGATCCAGTTCCGGTTGCAACGCATCGACCAACGCTGTTGTTAGGTGATTCAAATGGGTGAAGGGTGCTTCGCCCAGGCGATTGCCACGCCCTGGCAGTTGCACGGCACACAGTTCGATATTGGCTGGCAACCCCAACGGCCAGCGCTGAAATAACGCTGCACTCCCCCCTGCATAGTGAAAACAAAAGAGGCGCATCTGTGCTGTAGGGTTGGGCTGCGGGCGGATGAGCCAAGCATTGGTGAGGGTTGACCTGCTACCTGCTACCCGCCACTCGCGCGCGCCCAGAGGGCTCGCCACCGGTTCTGGCCTTTCATACCCCAAGGCCTCGGCCATGGCCCAGGTGAGATCGCCCAGTGGCGTTTCTGCCGCAGACGCTTGCCAGCGATCGGCGACACCGGCATCAATGCCGTTGTGGTGATGAAATTTGACATCGCCCAACATGCGTGATTCTGCGTGCAGGCCAGTGGTCATGCGCTGGTTCTTTTCCTGATAGGGCTGCACCATGCCTTCGACAAAGTCAATGCCCAGAAAGTCACACAGTGTTTCCATTGTCTGGCGTGGTTGGCGGACCAGCGTTTCAAACTGCAAACGCTGCTGGCGCTGAGGCGGGACATCTTGTAAAAAGGTCAGAATGTTCTGTTGGCTGATCAACCAGGCGACTTCGCCGAGGGCTGCGGTAGAAAACTTGTGCGCACCAGCTGCGCCACGCAACCCAGGCATCAGCGCATACATCAACTGATCCAGCCGCGCTTCGGCAAACGAGTGAATCGCGCCGTGGGGATGGCGGGTCAAATGAATATAGCGCGGCTGATCAAAATAAAGTTCGGCGCGGCGTAGAATCTCCAGGTTGAGCGTATCTTGTGGTGTCTTCTCGACCAAGATGCGCGGTGGGCAGGCATCGCCTAGCTTTTGTTGCAAGTGACGGTACAATGCCTGCACCGTCGTTCCCTGGGCCGCTAACTCGGTCAGCCATGCTTCTGCCTGGGTGGGCGACCAGTCGTACACTTGGGTGATCGCTTTGAGCACGCCTTCGCGCCAGATGCTACTTTCGCCGGTCAAGGCAGTCTCACGTTCGGCCAGGGTTTCATAGCCCAGCAAGACCAATTCGGGCGGCGCAAAGAGTTGTGGATGGCCGGCTAGCATGACACGCAAGAGGGTAGAGCCGGAGCGTCCCGCCGCCAACACAAAGATGGCCGCTGGATTTTTCGTGGTCGGCTGTCGGCGCAACGGGGTCAGCACCGGCAAGCGACGGCGCACTTCGGCGACATCGGCGGCTGTTAGCGGTGTGCTGGGGGAAAGTTGGGGCTGGGTGTGGCTTCCATTGGCCGGCAGACCCAGCACCTTGGCGATGGTCGTCGGATACTCAGCTTCGAGATAGGCCGCCAACTCGGCAATGGTGGGGGCATTAAAGATGGCAACCACATGAAAGGTATCGTGGAATTCTTCTTGCAACCGCGTGATGAGGCGCGCGGCATTGAGCGAAGCGCCGCCCAGCGCAAAAAAGTTATCGTCGATGCCCACTTGCGCGATCTGCAAAGCTTCCTGCCATAGGCTGACTAGGCGGCGTTCCAAGGCGGTACGCGGGGCAGCCAACCCTGTGGCCCGATCCCAATTCTGCTGGCTGCGTTGGCGTATAGCGTCAAAGTCACCTGCCTCTAGCCGTTTGGCCAGCTTAATCCGCTGCAATTTGCCAATCGCGGTTTTGGGCACCTCGGCACGCGTTAGGGGAATCAGGTAATCCAGGCGAATGCCGATGGTTTTGGTGACAGTTTGCCGGATCTGAGCCAACAAGTCGGGCAATGTCGCTTCAGCATCATTTTCCTGGGAGTTTTCCTGCGGACAGAAAAAGAGCGCGATTTCTTCGTGATCGCGGCCCGGCATGCGCACAGCACAAGCAACGGTGTAGGAACGCGCTACACCGGGCAGTTCCTCAACAACGGCTTCGATCTCGCTGTTGGCGTAGTTGGCCCCATTGACGATAATACTCTCCTTGGCGCGTCCGGTCAACACCAGTTCGCCGTCCATGATCATGCCTAGATCGCCCGTATCGAACCAACCATCGGCCAGAAACATTTCTTGATTCGCCAGGGGATTTTGGTAGTAACCCGGCGAGACGGCCACGCCTTTCACTTGAAAGCGCCCAACGACGCCTTCCGACAGCACTTGGTTGGTGTCATTGACAATGCGCATGGACAGGCCAGAAATAATCGAGCCTAAGCTGGTCAGTCCCACACTAGCCGGTGCGTGGGGTGGCAATTGCACCACTGTGCCCGCCAATGAAGCGCGTTCCACCCAGAATGCCTTCACGGGCACGTCTGATGTTGCGCGGTAATAGGTGATGCCCGAACCCATTTCGGCCATACCAAAGGCCGGCTGCACAGCCGTTGACTTTAGGCCATGGGGCGCTAACTTTGTCAGAAAAGTCTGGATCACCTGGGGCGACACGGTCTCGCCGGCACAGAGCAGCGTTTCAACGCAGGACAAATCCCAGCGCTCCGCTGGCTTTTCTCCGGTTGTCTCCCCGAGTTTTTCCAAGGCGTTGTTGATCAGGACATAGGCGAAATTGGGTGCGGCGCTATAGGTGGCGCGGTAGCGGTGAATCAAGCGCAACCAGTTGAGCGGACTGCCCACCACGTAGCCACGCGTGGCATAAATCTGTTGGCAACCCAACACCATCGCCCGCAAATGCAAGTCAGAAATCGGACCGATATGTTCTAGCGGCAACCAGTTGAGCGTCACCGTGGCGCGCGTGTGACCACAGTAGTGGTTGGCGGCGCGGGCGCGCGTCAACAGGTTTCGATGCGTCAGTTGGATAAGTTTGGGCGCGCCAGTGCTGCCCGAGGTGAGGCTGAAAAAGGCCACATCCTCGGCCTGGGCCGCGTAATGCCGATTGTCCGGCAGCAGGTCGCGCATTGCTTCAATGGTCGCGATCCGTTCCGCCGCCACGGGTAGCCAGCGGGCCAGATCGGCCATTGCCGTTTGCGTCGCCGCATCGGTCAGGAGCAGTGGCTGCCCATCTGCTTGGAGAGGTGCGCAAAGTTGCTGCCATACCTGTTTGAAGCGTTCCAGATCGTTATTGGCCTCGCGATAGGTAGGGGGGATCGCTGTCATCACTGGGACAAAACCACCCAGGATGCAGCCCCAAAAGGCGGGCAAAATATCTTGGTTGTGCCGCAGTTGCAGGATCACCTTGGCTTGTGGCTGTAACCCGTGTTGGCGCAGTCCAGCCAAAATTTGTTCGGCGGCGGTCAGCAACCCAGCATAGGATTGCGTATATTCCATGCCGTCGGCCTGGACATAGATAAGCTGTTCGCCTGTCCCCTTTACCGAGCGCGTCTGCTCGTTGAGATGCGCATCCGAAGCCGCAACCTGGCGCAAGAGGGCTGGCAAGGTGACCGGCGATTGGGGATCAGCAACCCAGGGTGTACCGTGAACCAATGCCAGCTTGTCGAGTTCCAAGTGGCGTTCCTCAGATCCGATTGGCGGCGCACTGTTACCGTTGGTTTTGCGGTGCAGGGGATCCACATACTCCTGAACCGCCATCTCCTGGCTTACTACGGTTTTCGATTCGTGTAGGGCAACGCTAGTCATTACTTCGCTTCCTCATCGGATTTATAGGGAAAGCCCGTAAATCGAAATCCACGGCCACGGTCAGTCAGCGCGTGACGGCTAGAAACCGCAGATCGCGTTCAGGGTTTCAATCACGCGCGCGTTTTCGTGGGGGCGGGCAAGGGTGATCCGCAATGTCCCCGGCAAGTTGAATATCTCGCCCCGCCGCATCATTACACCGTGCGCCAGAGCCGCCGCATTAAGCTCATCCGTAGGCAAAGGCAGATCAGTCAGCAAAATATAGTTACTCTGGGTGGGTAGATAGCCGATGCCTAGTTCCTGTAAGGCACGATAGTAATAATCCCGCCCACCCTGCACCATTGCCACCGTCTGTGCAATGTGTGCTGCATCTTCCAGCGCGGCCGCGGCTGCTATATAGGCTAGCCGGCTGCTGTGAAAGGGTAGCTTCATCTGGCGGACGCGGGTGATCAAATCGCTGCGCCCAAAGGCATAGCCGATGCGCAAGCCAGCCAGGCCATGCAATTTGGAAAAGGTGCGCGTCACCAAGAGCTTATGCCCCAGTTGCACATAATCGAGCATGCGCGGGAAGGTCGGGTCATCGGCAAATTCCATATAGGCTTCGTCAAAGACAGCAACGACATGCTCGGGCAGCGCCGCAAGAAACGCGCCTACTTCGGTATGGGTGACAATCGTGCCGGTGGGATTGTTGGGGTTACAGATAAAGACCAGACGTACGTCAGCGTCAATCGCATCCAACACCCGTTGTAAGTCAATTGTATAGTGGCGTAACGGTACCAGACATGGCTGGCAACCATAGCGTACAGTCAGGTCTTCATAGAGATTAAACGTCGGGGCGGCGATAATGGTCTTGTCGCCTGGCTGCAAAAAAGATTGGGCAATCATGCGCAATACATCACCCGATCCGCTGCCGATCAGCAAATGATCCGTGGTTAAGGGGGCGATGACCCGTTGTACCAACTTCTGGGCCAGGTTGCCTTCCTCTTCAACTGGGTAGCGGTGTATTTCGGGGTAGGCGGCGACCAGCGCGGCCAGCGCCAACGGCGACGGCCCCAATACATTTTCGTTAGAACTCAGCTTCAATATACCCTGCGATTGTGCCGATCCGGCTTTCTGCGTCTGACCATTGACATAGGCACGTTGATCTGTAAAAGCAGGGGCAATCCCGGTCACATTCATTGGGTTGATCATAGATCTGCGGTCCTCAAGCTCTATGCACACCTGCTTGTGCAAGGGTGCATGTGGTTGTGTGTTCCTGCTTACGCGCTGACAGGCGTTGCCGTGTTGAACGTGGCTGTTTGTGCTGCCGCCTTGTTGATGGCAATCGTAATTTTGAGCGCACGGCTGAACGCAATCGGCTGTTGGCTGGCAACCACCTGCAGGGTCTGTAGCAGGAATGCCTGTTCTGCCTGTTCACCGGCGGCGCGCACTTCGGGGGTAACTTCAGCCGCCAGTTGCTCAGTCACCAATTGCGTATATAACTGGTGGGCGAATAGCTGATTTTCTGGCAACAGTGGGTTGGCAAGCAGCGCTTGATAGCGCTTCATTTCCTGCACATCTTGCTGTACTTGTGTCGCCTGTTGCCACGCGCGCAGATAGTTCAAGACAATTTCTTTGGCAGCCTGCTCTACAATCGGATGTTTGAAGGGTTTGGCTTCTAACAGCCAAGCCAAATCAAAGCCCAAATCTTCGGCAAAAACAGCAACACCCCGATGGAGAATCTGCATCTGATCATCCGAAAGCGAATTGAGCCAGCTCTGTTCCAGGGCGTTGGGGGCAAACAACCCCCGTAGCCAGACGCGAAAGGCCGGAATATCGGTGGGACGTTGGTGGCCATTCATTTGGGTTTGCCAATCACCCGCCAAGCGCATGGCAAAATTGGTAATTGTTTCACCTGCTGTCACCAGCGTGGCGCTGATCTCTTTGCCAATCATTGCGGCGTCGATCTGTTCCCGTTCGCGCTGAATTTTCTCCCAACGCCGATCGGCGAGAATCGATATATAGCCGATGATTACAATCATAAGAAGCCAGAGTAACAAATGATTCATGGATGCCTTCCAAAACGCGCCAGGTTGGGTGCCGTGTTATTTCTTCCTGCAGCAGGCGATCGAGCAACGCTTCCAGGTCTTTACGCGCCGAACTATTGACTATGCGACTACTATGCGACTAAGGATGGGCAATCACCAGCAAGGTTGGTGCGTGTCGGCGAACACAGGCGAAGGCCAGTTGCACACTTTCCGCATCCAGCGCTGCAAAACTTTCATCCAGGATTAGTAAATCGGCCTGTTGCAGGATGGCCCGCGCAATATAAAGTCGGCTGCGCTCACCGTGCGAAAGTTGCCAACCACTCTCGCCAATCAGTTGTTGCAAGCCAGCAGGCATTCTATCGAGTAATGCCCCCAAGCCCAATTCACGGCAAAGCGCCTCGGCAGCAGCCAAATCAGTTGATGTCGGTGGCCAATGCCGTCCCATGAGCAGATTAAAGGCGAATGTGCCAGTCAACACATGGTTTTCATGAAACTGGGGCACGGCAACGATATGCCGCCGCCAGGCAACTGGCCCTAGCGTTTGGTGATCAAAACCGCGCCACAACAACAATCCACCGCTGGGTGTTCGTAACCCAGCGACGATGGAGGCCAACGTTGATTTCCCACCGCCCGAAGGCCCTTCCAGGAGCAGCCGGTCGCCCTGCCGAATCTGCAAAGTACAGCCGCGCAAGACCAGCTTCTCACCGGGACGATATTGAAACGTAAGATCGCGGGCCAGTAGCAGCGGTTGCCCCCGTCCTGCTATCGAGGTTTGGTCGGTCTCCTGTATGATTGCCGCTGCAGTTTCGGTCGTGACCGCCGCAGACTGGATGAGCGGGGCAATCTGTTGCCAGGCAACGCGCGCCCCAAGTAAGCTTTGTAGACCGGTCACGCAACTGGTAAACGCTTGGAATGCTAACAGCATCCCGCCGAGGCTAATCGCCACCGCTGCCGGCGTGGTTGGTGTATGCAAGATGACAAAAAGCAGCAGCAATGCCGTTACCATCCAGCTCCGTGGCAGCAAAGTAGCCATAGTGCGCATGCCATCCAACACCGCCGATTGCTTGAGATAGCGCGCGAGCACGCTATCTTCGCTTCGATGCCAATCTTGTGGCGCTTCTTGTACCAATCGGGTGCGATGGCCGATCATCTGTTCTACCAGATCATTGGTCATGCTGCGATAGGTCGCACCCCATACCTGTTGGCGGCGAAGATAGAACCAGCCCAAAGCTAGTAGCACAACAAACCAAAGCAACAACAACAACGTATGCCGCCAACCGGCGGTGCCCAGCCCCAAAATCACGGCGGCACTGCCCAGTTGGAGTACAGCCAATAGCGCCCAAAAGCCAGTGGTCAGCGCCAGGTTTTCCACTGTCTCAGCATCCAAGACCCGCCCCAGAAAGTGGCCAGCCCCTTGATGCCGTATTTTTTCTGGATCGATGGTTAATGCACCATACAACAATCGTTGTTTCAACCAAGTACCCATGCCGATCGATAAATGTGCCTGGGCACTGTTGGCCAGGGCGCGTGCGGGCAGTGTCGTAAATAACAGGAAAGCCCAGCCCCAAAGCCATGCTTCATTGAAATCTCCCGTCAGTGCGCTGCGTCCAATCAGCCACCAAGCTGCCAGCGTCAACGCCAAATGGCACAAATAGGCGCAAACCAATCCCAATGCGGGCCGCCACAATTGGCGTTGGCGTACCTGGTGCCATACGCTCGCATGCGCTGGTAAACGGAGCAGCCAACAGTCTCGAATCGGTTGGGCCGCGAGTTGGGCCACCAGAATCGCACGCGCTGTCCGCGCTTGTTGCGCTGCCGCCACACCAGCCGCGGTCAACACCGGTGCCAACCGCGCCAAATATGGCGCTGCCAGATCCTGACCGAGCACAGCCGTAATCGCCGCGACAGAGACGCGCCGTCGTCTGCCGCTAGGCGCTAATACAGTGACCCACTGTTTACCACCTTTGACCAAGAGCAGAAACATAGGTAGTTTTGCAGCAGAATGCACTGGCTCGCGCGTACCAGAATCCGCATGGGCAGGGTGAAGAGATACAGCGGATGGTGTGGTATCAACTAGACGCAGAATGGCTGGTGCGGCACGTTGCACTAAAGCTGGCAGATCAGCATAGCCAACCTGCACCGGTTCGACTTCCGCGCCGATTCTTGCGACCAATGTTTCCAACCATTGATCCAACGCACGGGTATCCGTGAAGTCAAAGTTTGCCAAAGGTAGTGGCAACTCGACCGGCGGCGTAGCGAGTAAATGCGTGCGTTGGGCAAGCTGTTGTAAGGCTTCACCTAACCGGGTGGCTGGCCAGGCATAAATACATAGATCTGCATGCTCGTTCAAGGTGACGCGTTCTATGAGACGGTAATCGTATCAGTGGTAGTCGCGCTGACTGGGTTCTGCAACAGACTTTGTAGTTGACTTGCCAGATCAGAGCAAGTGGTCACTGCGCCTACACGTAACACGGAATAGACGACGAGGCCATTGGTGCGTTGGTTGAACTCAGCCTTTGTCTTCGGGGTTGAGGATTGAACAGAGGCCGTTGTAGGCGCAATTGGTAAATTGTTGGACATGAAACACTCCTTTATGCGTAGGACTGACAAAACAAAATAGAGCTTACCAAGCAAACGCCCAACCAAACGCCCAACGATCTGGCAAGCTTTTAGGCAGTAAGTTGGGCGTTTGGTTGGGTCACCGGCAAACATGATCATGCCTCCTGCAATTGACCATGCTCCAGCCATAGACGTCGCCAATTTGGGTGTGACCAAAGCTCTTGGCGCACGCGTGTTTCGGCGGCGAGCAAAGCTTGATAGCGTGTTTCAGGCTGGCTGAGCAAATCAGCCGGTGTGCCCGATTCGATCAATTGACCATCCGCCATGACCCATACGCGATCAAACGCTTGTGTCTCGCTGACATCATGCGTAATACAGAGCAGGGTTGCGTTGCGCCAATAGTGGCGCGCGCTTTGCAACAATTGCTGGCGTTGGGTGCGATCCAACCCACGGAATGGCTCATCAAGAATCACCAAACGGACGTTGGAACGCAGCACAGCCCGTCCCAAACGGACGCGTTGCCCTTCCCCGCCAGCCACCAACGCCCCCCCTTCGCCCAATTGGGTTTGCAGCCCATTGGGCAGTTGTTCGAGGACTGTATAGAGATCCGCCAAAGCTAGCGCTGGCTCTAGCGGCGGCAACCCCTGCCGATCCGCACCATAGCGCAAATTATCCAGCAAAGAACGATTCCAGAGCTGCACAGTCGGATCGACCCAAGCGGTGACCTGGCGCAGGTCGGGGATGGTCGCCGCGGTCAGCAGGCAATCGTCCACCCAAACGCGCCCTGTGGCTGGGCGCTGCCAACCCAATAACAGAGCCATCAGGCTCGTTTTACCTGCGCCAGATGGCCCTACAATGGCGACATGTTCGCCTGGGCGCAACACACAATCGATGTCATGCAAAATAGTCTGACCGCCAACTTGCACACTGACGCCTTGCATGACAATCGAAACGCCGGTGGTAGATTGGGGATTGTCCAGTTTGGTCGCAACGCTTTGCGGAGTTTGCGATGGCACATTCGCTTGCGCGATTTCTTCGCGCGGCACCGCCTGTGTCGTATCCGCCGATTCCTCAGCTGGCGCATTGAGCAATTCAAGCGCGCCCAGCACTCGGTTGCGTAACATAGGATATTGTTGAATGGTTTCGGCCAGGGTTTGGCCCAAGACGGGCAGGTTCAGTGTCCAATACAGCAGTAGCAACAGACTGCCAGGCGCTTCTGCCTGGTTGACATAGCGAAACACAATCCATACAGCTGGTACCAAACTGCAGAGCGTTTGCAGCGCCTGAAGCAGATTCTCGAAGCGATAAAAATCCAAGCCAGCGCGCACCCAGGTCACCAACAAAATTTCCTGTTCGCGCTGTAAGGCGCGTGCAGCACTGTGGCTACGAATCGGTATGACGCCCAACAAGGCGTCCAGGTAGAGGTGACTGAGCGCACCGTTGAGGGTACGCAGACGTAGATCAAACTGATTCAAGAAGGGCTTGCTATACCAGACGCAGGCAGTCACAACCGCCACGACAATCAGCACGAGGGGCGCACTGGTTGGTGCCAGCCAGATGACACCCAGCGCCGTCAACAGCAGATGGCAGCTCAGTTGCGCAATCCGTACGCCCAGGTTGGGCAGGCCACGCAATTGACGTAGATTATGGGCACGTTGCGCCATATCGGCAAGCAACCGGCTACGAAAATAATGGTCGGCCAGATGCGGAATTTTTTCGAGAAACGCAATGCGCAACCAGAGTTCCAGGCGTCGGCCCAGGCGCTGACCGATCATCAAGATTGGCGCGTCGAGAAGCAATAGCAGAAACGCCAGCGTGAGGGAAAGCCCAAAGATCAGTTGGCGCGAGTCTGTTCCTATCGGCTGTGCAACCAGCGCGAGCACCCCGCGCAACAGCACAACCTCTAATGTGACACCTACGGCGGCTAGCGCAACACCTATCGCTAACACCAGGGGCGTAAAAAGTCCCTCTGTACGCAAAATTTGCCCGATCGCCGCTTCCGGTCGATCGGGTGCTTCGTTGAGCGCGGCCACCAGGGTGGGCGATACGGGATCGAGCATTGGCGTAGCCGGCTCGTCGGGCGACGATGATTGGACCAAACGCCCCAAAACACGAATCACGACGGCACCCTGCATCAGGAGGAGTTCATCCTCGTTGGTCGCATGATCAGGCGTACCCGGCTGCACACCAGTGGTCAATGGACGAACCAACCAAAACTCAGCCGGAATTTCTTGATAATCCCCAGGGGCAGACTGTTGGGCCGCGGCAAAAAAATTCTCGACTAGCTGCGCCGCGGCCTGACCACGCTGGATGCCCTGCGCCGCGACCACGGACTCTACCAAACGGGTGGCGGCGTCCAAGGCCGCCGGCGCGCGCCAACCAGGCGTCGTGGAGACCGTCGTTAGCAAGCGTTCGATCTGCGGCTCGTTCAAGCCTACCCGAGCCAACCGGGCGCGTAACGGGGCACAGAAACCATCGGCCTTGGCCCATGCCTCCCAGACGGCAGCCGCCATGGGCAGTCTGTGCTGATACAGTTCGCTGCGCAACCGTTGCGCGGAAATCCAGCGTCGCCCCGACGCCGGATCCATGACTTGTACCCAAGGCCCAACGCGATTCCACACCACAATAAAATGTAATTGGCCACCGGGAAGGGCAGTGACGGCCAACGCGGGCAAGTTGTGGGCGGCTGGCAACAATAGATGATCAAAGGGCGACATGATCTGCTCTGCCGCTAAGCCCGCTTGCTGGATCACCTGTTGGATGGTCTCCAAGGCGGTGCCGTCGACATCGGTCTGGCAAAGTTCGCGCAGGCGGCCATAGCTAACGCCAATCCCAAAGCCTTCGAGCACACATTTCAGCGCCGCCGGTCCACAGTCCATGGCCGAAGTTTGGATAATTTCAGGGGCCCAAAATCGTCGCGCAGAGTCAGAATAGTTCGTAAGCATGGGTTCCCTATTGGCATAAAAAGCGGCAAGCAGCCGATAGTAGATATGAATGTGGCACTGTCTCTACTCCTTGCTCTGCGTTCCATTCAACACAAGAGTGGCGGGTGACAGGTGTGCGACGACAATTTCTACGCGGCCCGTTAAATCAGCTTGAATAGCCGCTGCATTAGGTGAATCCATATCCGCAAAAAGGGTCACGCGCAGCCGATCGGTTTGGGCGGGCATCACGATCTCGGTCACCGTGGCCGGAATTGGCGCACTTGCCGCTACACTTGCATCTGTCGTCTGCGCTGTGGGTTGCAACAGTGCGGCCTGACCGAGTTGGATGTCATTTTGTGCCGCGCGCGGAAACTCGGCGGTCACCACGCCGCTGCTGGTCGTGTGTATAATCTCACCATAGGTGCGGATCGCTACGGAACTCAGAAAAAACCAGAGTAGCCAAGCTAGCAAGATCGCGCTAACGACGAGTAACCAAAGTGGGGCAAAAGAGCTACGCTCGGCCTGGAGAGAACGCAAGGTTTGTGAGAAGGTCATGAATAGAGCGTATCTCTTTCTGTGATAGGAATCAGTTGGCGCGCCAGCGACTCGTCATAGGGGGGCTGATGCGCCAGGGAGAGAGAATCGATTAGCTTGTCGAAGCGTTCGCGCAGGTTGGCCCAGGTCAGGTCAACCCGATTCTTAGCACCGCCGCGCTGCAGATTGCGCAGCCCCAGCAACAAACCCGTACTATTCAAGAGAATAGAGGTAAGCAACCCTGATTGGAAGCCTAATACGGCGGCGAGGTTAATGACACCAGGCGTGTAGGTCAACTGAAAGGTGGATTGACGCTGCTCGTCCAGGACATGCGCAGCGTAGAATAGATGTTGTAGGCGGTGAAGGTTCGCATCGATACAGATAATTTGCGCCTGATTTCCGGTCACGCTAGAGAGGCCGCGCACAGAAATAGTGATATCGGCCTGCTGCATGGCAGCGGCGTCTAGCGTGCCATCGCCCACGTAACAAACACATTTCTGCATCGCTTGCAGTTGAGCAATCAAAGTTGCGGGCGTGTCGCCCGCGTTGATGGCAAAAGCAGCATTCGCGCCGAGTTGATGAAGGTAGCGGTGGGGTAATGGCTTGCCTTCCACCAACACATAGATCGAATCAATTCCGTGTACACGTAGGTAGTGGAGTGAAGGGCAAGCATCAAGCTGGTCACTGGTGGCAAGATTCAAAATAACTGTATCGACCTGATGCAAACGGGGAAGAATGGCTATCGTTTTCACCAAAATGCCGGCCTGGGCAGTCGTCTTGAGAAAATTGAGCCAGGCCACCAATGCCAACTGCTCTAGATCATAGCCCAGGCGTGAATTCATCAAAGCGACGGTGTGAATAGGGTCCAGCAAAAATGTAGCCAAAACACCCAAACCTACCATAGGTAATGCAGTCTGGTGCGCGACTGTGGCACCCGTAAATACGGGTGCCACAGCATCCGCTGCACCACACAATAGCGCTTGGATTTGCGCCACAGTCGTTTGTGCCCCAACTTTTTCTGCTTTGACGAGAATTTCGCCCACGATCACAATCGTAGAGGCAAACACTGGATCACCGCAGCTGCGCGGCGTCAGTTGTGTTTCACCAGTCAGGTTTGCCTGGGCCACAAGGCCCTCGCCTTTTACAATCACACCGTCTACGGGGATAAGACAGCCGGCTTTTATAATGACTAGATCATTTGGTTTCAAATCGGCTAAAGCCACCTCGAGCCGCTGCTCATTGTAAAAAATTAAGGCAGAATGCGGTAACTCACCAAAAATTTGGCGCAGCGCCTGGCGCGTATCCTCAGCACTTATGCGCAGGCGGCGGCGCCCATAGCCGGTCAGCCAAAAACCAAGCGAAGGCGCAAAATAGTAGCCGTTGAGGAGACAAACCATCGGAATCAAGACATTGATAGCAGAAATACTGACACGGCGTTCATATACCAAGGCGCGATAGGTTTCCCATAGATAGGGCGCGGTTAGGTATAGCAATGCCAGCAGGCAGATCAGACTTAAGGGGGGATAGACCAGGGCACTGGCAGTAGCCCCACCTAACGCAACCGTAGCCGCCGTTATGTTTTCTGCGCCATCCTGTTGCCAACTAGGCCACGGCGGGCGCGGGCAAAGCCTTGCCGATGGCTCATGTTCTTGCCGTGAGGGTTCGGTGGCTGTCTTTTTGAATTCCTGATAGGCTTTGTATGCTACATACAAAGCGCTACCAGAGAGAAGCGCGATTTCCAGCATTCCGGCGATTCCCTTGTGGCCAGCAACAGAACACTAAATTTAAAATTCTCTGCTCATTGAAAACCGCCAGCTTGACTCCAGCGAAACATATATTTTCAATGAATAGATGGGGGTATAGATGCCTGATAAATCAATGAAGGCGCCTAGCACACTTTACACTTTGATCGCCCAGTCAATCGCCCAGTCAATCGCCCAGTCAATCGCCTAGTCAATCGACTAGTACAGAGCGGCCTAAGGCGCATTCAAAGCAATAAGGATCCAGCGCTTGCCAAACAAAATCATGCGTAGGGGCGGCTTGCAGCCGCCCCGCGTTTGGCTCGCTGCGAACGGGCGGCTTGCAGCCGCCCCTACTGAACTACTGTCTTACTTACGCCTCTCTGTACTAGTCAATCGTCCAATTCGTCGCCTAGTATACAGCGACGTAAATAAACCAATCGTTACGAAGAAGATTTCGCAGGTCACATTTGCAACGTGACCTGCAGCCCAAACCCGCAACACCGTCCGAGCAAAGCCTTGCGCGACGACGCTTGTCCGGTTACCAAGCGGATGGTTTGCATGGAACGCGTCTGTCACGCACCAAACGTGACAGACACTGAATCCGTCAAAGCTTTTTTAGCGCGGTGTTTCAGCGTTGGGTGGATTGTTTTATACGACTTTTAAATGGTTTGCCCAGTAGATTGCCCCATTACAGGCGACAGAGGAGAAGGAGACATACCAACTGTTGCCCAATGGGAAACGATTGGGGAAACGATTGGGGAAACGATTGGCGCGGTCTTGTGTCCATGCGCGTGCATTGCTTGTTTACTCAGCGCACTCTCGATCCGGTCTGCATCCAGTTGTAGCAACAGATATTGTAAATTCAGGCTCGCACATTTGAAGTCAACCTGCGTTTGCGCCTCTAGCAGCGCAATCTGTGTTTGTATATGCAAACGAGCGCCGGTTTGACCTAGTTGGGCAACCAATTGTTTGGTAATTACAGAAAGCAAATGCACAGGTTGGTTAACGCGATCGGGGCCTTGCACAACGCTTTGGCGCAAGAGATAACGGTTGAGCAAGGAGCGTGGCGTCAATATTGTACCCTCTTCACCAACCAATTCCTTGCTGATCTCATCCACAAGATAATCAGCGATGTAGTGTTGCAATATAGGGGGCAAAACGAAGGTGTCGCCGTGCGGCTCTAGCCACAAGCGCCGTAGTAAAGCACGCTGGGCCTCGAGATAAGCACGCCGTGCGGCTGGCGACATTGCTACTGCCCATAATGCCTCGGTAGACAGTGGCGTCGCTTCAATGGCCAGACGAAACAGCATCTCCCGTTCGATGGGCCCAAGCCGTTCAAACTGTTGATCGAGCATTGTCCGTAGATCGTCAAATACAAAGATCTCGGCCGCCAAAAAACGCTCAACGCTGCCTGCGAAAAGTTGCTGGATCGCCTCGGCCACGATCATCAACGCCAATGGATTTCCCGAATAGCGCTGGATCACGGTGGCGAGCACGGCGGCGGTCGCGACAATTCCATAGGCCTGTAAGAGTTGAACAGCGGCGTCGAGCGTAAGACCATTGAGTTGTAGGAGACGAATGGCGGGCGTCTGTTCCTCCCAGCGGGCAAATTCTAAAGGGCTTTCGCGACCTAGTAACAGTAGGCAGCTTTGGTGGTCGCTTGTCCCCACGCGCTGTAGAAGCGCGCTATACATTTTATAGTCAGCCATTTTATAGCCAGATAGATAGAGACTGGGGTCTTCTGTACGCTGTGTACTGCTTTGCAGATGATCAAGGATCAGCAAACAGCGGCGCCGGCGCAACTGCTCCATCAACAGGGATAGCTGTTGTTCCCAATGTTCGGGCAACGCCACGTTCGGTTGCTCGGATAAAGTTTGTATCCAATTGCACACCATTTGCTGCGGCAGTTCATTACCGACTGAATACCAAAGAACTTGTTGAAATCCAGCCAGGTTTGCGGTCGATATGCGCTGAGCAGCGTCCAAAGGTGAGGGCAGCGCAGACGCAGCAAGGGTGCGGATTACCTGGGCCGCCAAGGCGGTTTTGCCCTGGCCGCCTAATCCGAAGATCCCAATCAACCGGCAACCAGTGACCAGCCACTGGTTGACACTGCTCAACTCACTTTGTCGGCCATAGAATTTGAGCGAATAGGGAATTTCATGCCAGTTAATTTGGGGAGAGATGGGCGGATGGAAAGGAACGCCGCCGTCAGGATTCAAGGCTTGATCACGCTGTGCCTGATAGGGCGTATTCGGTGCTCCGGACGCCGCCTCAGTTGCCTTATGCAAAGCGCCCGTGCGAATTTGTTCATAGAGTATGGTCGTTTCTGAAGCTGGTTCACTGTTGAATTCAGCCGCCAGGATGCGTTGACAGGTGGCATATTGCGCAAGTGCAGCCTCGCGCTTACCACTGCGGGCCAGAAAGATCATTTGACAGCGATGCGCTTCTTCATGCCACGGCTCAATTGCCAACAAGCGTTTTGTAGCGGCCAAGCCGGCGACTAGGTTGCTTTGTTGCAAATGATAAGTGATTAACCGTTGAAATCCTTGTACAGCAAGTTGGTGCAATTCTTCGCGTTGCTGGATGACCCATTCTTCAAAAGCTGGGGCATTGCGCACATGAAAATCGCCGAGAAAATCATCGCGATAGAGCGCCAGGACTTTTTCTAAGAGTTGCGGATCCGCCTGGGCCTGGCTAGAGGTCAGATAGGCACGAAATTCTTCAACGTCTAGCCAGTAGGCACTATTTTTATTAAATGCCGCGTTCTCACGCGAGATATGCAAATGAGTTTCTAACAAAGCACGCAAGCCAGGCAAGATGTTGCGCACCTTTTTGAGCGCGTTGTAATTGGACAGATCGTCCCATAATAAGTCAGCCAACCGATTGCGTGTATATTGCTGACCAGTGACAATCAGATAAACCAACAGGGCAAAGCCGCGGCCTGTAATTTGGTCGGTCAATGAACTACCCTGTAAGCTGATTTCTGGCGAACCAAGTAATGCTAACCGTAACATAGCAATCCTTACATGATGACAGTATGAGATATCGCTCCCGTTAGAACGATTTGAAAAAAAGAAAATGGCTGAAAGGAAAAAGCAACCTACCCTTGGCCAACACGCTCAGGCAAGGAGATGCGCAATGGATCTACGAGAAGCGCGCGCTCGCCAAATGACCCTAAACCAAACACAAATGAGCCTAAGGCGCTTTCAAAGAAATAAGTATCCAACGCTTGCCAAACAAAATCATTCGTAGGGGCGGCTTGTAGCCGCCCCGCGTTTGGCTCGCTGCGAACGGGCGGCTGCAAGCCGCCCCTACTGGATACTTTATTCTTTGCAATGGCCTAATAAGTGTCTGTCCAGAAATAAAATAGTGAATTTACGTGATGTTACCCAAGTAAATCTGTCTAAAATCATCCATGTTATTCTTGGACAGACACTAAGCGCGATGATGCGGTGGCAAGAAGGGCTAGGGCATATTAAGACAAAACGCTTACTGAATTTTACGCGGATAAGTTTATGAATATGTTGAATTGCGTAGATTGAATTTGAGACGTTCACGCAGTTGAACCTAAATTATTTAGCTGAATGTCATCGCTTTTTCTTATTATATCGTAACTTAGCGTAATATATAGCAAATCAGCGTCTATCAAACGTCCACAGATCGTCCATAATACCTCTGCCGTTGCGACCTATGCTTACCAAACAATTACACTTAAAACTTTTGGGCATTCCCATAGTTACCGTAGACGATGCGCCCGTCACCAAATTTATTTCAATCAAAGCCCAAGCCTTGCTTTTTTATTTGGCTGTCACTCGACGTACCCATACACGCGAAGCGTTAGCCACCTTATTTTGGCCCGACATGATAACAACGCAGGCCGCCAAAAATCTGCGCAACGCACTTTCAAACCTACGCAAATTAGCTGATCCGTACTTATTGATTATGCCGCGCACAGTGGCATTTAACGTGAACAGCCCACAGTGGCTGGATATAGCGCAGTTTCATCAACACCTGACGCAAGCAGCAGGCGCGTCTGATCTAGCCCAATGGCATACGGCAATTGAACTCTATCGCGGTGATTTTCTGGAAGGTGTCTACATCCCGGACGCCCCGGCTTTTGATGAGTGGGTAGCGGTAGAACGGGAACAATGGCGGGAACATATACTAGGCGCGTTGCAAGCCGTCGTAGCCCAGCACACCATACGGCGCGAATATACGCTGGGGCTGACCTATGTCACGCGCTTATTGGCCATGGATCCCTGGCGCGAAGAGGCGCATCGCCAAAAAATGCAGTTGCTCATGTTACTGGGGCGGCGCAATGCGGCCCTGGCCCAATACGAAACCTGTCAGCGCATTTTGTTCAACGAATTGGGCGTACCACCTTCCTATGAAACGCGTAGATTATATGAAACAATCCGTAACGACGCCATGGAAAGTGAAGAAGCAAGCACGCACCATGCTATTTCAATTGAGCCGTATAGGATAACGGCTCGTACCGCGGAGGTACGGCCAGTTGCCAGGGCTATGCCGCATAATGTAGCGCGACCAAGCTATCCTTTGGTGGGCCGCGCCACCGAATTGGGTACGCTGCATCGCCATCTCAACGATCCGCAATGCCGCCTGGTCACTGTAGTTGGGGCCAGCGGCGTCGGTAAAACGCGCCTGGTCAGTGAAGTTGCGCGCCAACTGGTTGAAGTCCCTACTGGCAGCAATGACTTTCCGCGCGCCGCCCTTTCCATGCCGTTCGACGGCGTTTATTTTGTGGCATTAGGCGCAGTCTATGATCAACCGAGTGCAATCCTCTCTGCTATCGCCAAAGCGTTGGGGCTGGCTTTACAGCGCGATTTGTCACTAAAACAACAATTACTTGATTATTTACAACCGAAGCAATTCTTGTTGGTCTTGGATCAAGTTGACCCGCTAACCGCATTGCCGGCTTTGATTGAGGCGCTGCTGACCAACACCACAGGCGTTAAACTGCTGGTTACGGCGCGCCAACCACTCCACCTGCCAATGGAGGTAGTGACGCTGCTCGCAGCGTTTGCCATTACGACCCTGGTCGGGAAAAATTGGCGCGCCCAAGAGGCAGTAAAGTTTTTTTTGCAACAAGCAGAACGGGTGAAGCCCGACAGCATGGTTGATGCAGAAGAGGCCACCGCGATCCTGGCAATTTGTCACAGTGTCGCTGGTTTGCCCTTTGGCATTGAGCTAGCTGCACATTTGTTGCATAGAATGTCTTGCACCAGACTCGCCCGCGAACTGGCACAAAGCGTGCGCAACCGGCCAGCCCCCGACCATCCGGTCTACCCACTCTTGGATCTGGTCTGGCATTCCTGTAGCAACTATGAACAGGAAGTACTCATGCACTTGGCAATCTTTCACGGCATTTCCCCCCAGCGCGCCGCATTGGAAATTAGCGTCGCATCCAAACAGATAGTCACCGAGCTCGTGGCGAAGGCATTGGTGCGTATGGTAGATCCAGACCATTACGAGCTGCCGACCCTGGTCCGCCAATACTTGATGGCAAAGCAGGAATCCTATCCAGCCTTGAATAGTGCGGCACGCCAACGGTTTTGCAGCTATTATGCTTGGTGGCTGGATTATACGTTGTTTAATCCAGCCAGTGTGACAACACCGGAGGTTGCGCAAAGCTTGTGGGCAAATTGGCATCACCTGCACTGGGCCTGGGAATGGGCAAATGCCGACCAGCAAACGGCGGCTTTTGAACGATTATCCGCCAAACTACCCCTGATCTATGCCGCCTATGGCGTAGACGAGCACCGCAGCGAAGCATAGCCCATAGCCCATCCGTTACTTTTGTAGCCTGCTTTGCAGTAGTTGCTGCATCCGTTCCATTTCCGCGGCATGTTCGCTCATTTTTTTCTCTAGCGCATAGTTGGCTTGTTGTAATTTGTGGGTTAGCGCACAAATACGCAAGTGGGTTGTGACGCGGGCCAGCACTTCCTCCCATTGCACGGGTTTGGTAATATAATCGACACCGCCAACGGCAAAGGCCTTCACTTTGTCTTCGGGAATGGTAAGGATCGTCATAAAAATCACTGGAATCGCGCTGGTGCTCGCATCCGCCTTCAATTGGCGACAAAGTTCAAAACCATTCAGATCAGGCAAGATCGCATCCAGCAAGATGAGATCCGGGCGAGCATAGCGCGCCCGCCGCAATCCGCTGATGCCATCCTGCGAGACCAAGACGCGAAAACCATGCACTTCTAAATGTTCCACCATCATGCGCAGATTGGCTGGCTCATCATCCACAATCAAAATCGTTTGGGGGGGCATATCCGTAGCGCTCATTCCTAGCTTCTCCTCTCTATAGAGATTATTTCGATTTGTTATTTGGGTGACAAAACAAGATGCAGTGGTTCTTGTAGGTGCAGTTTATAACCGCACAAACCTGGCTGATTATGCGGTTATAAACCGCACCTATGAATTCACAAAATTAAATCGGAATGAGGTCTTATCTTTGACCAGCGAGCCATTGCCGCGTTATCCACCGTTTGGCGTACCACCCTGGATTTGCGCTTCGAGCAAGGCCAAAATGGCCTTTTCTTGAAAATTTTCGGCCAACATCTCTATATGATTTGTAAAGGTGGCCCACTGCGCCTCTCCCTGGGCGAGTTGCATGGCCTGTGCGCGCACAGCCTGCATATCACCCAAACGCGCAGCTTCATACAAAGCGGACAGCACGGCTGCGGGTGGTGCGACCGGCCAACTCGGCGCGGACACTGGTAAATGGCTGGCTAGCACAGATTGTCGCGCTGGTTTCTCATAGAGCCAGGGCAAGGCCAGATACCTTTCCAAAAGAGCGTTCAGGTGTGACCAGACCACAGGTTTGGGCAAAAAAGCATCACAGCCAGCAGCCAGACTATGCAGTTGATCGGTCTCGAACGCGCTGGCCGATACAGCCAAAATGACGACATTGTGCAAATCCGGCGTCTGGCGTAATAGGCGTACCAGCGCTAGGCTATCCAGACCAGGCATCACCAGATCGATCAAAATCAACTGCGGCTGGTGGCGGCGCGCTTGTTGAAGGCCGATCTCTCCATTCTGCGCTTCGATCACGGTAAAGCCCAACGCCGTCAGCATTGCGCGCAAAACCCAACGGTTGTGTTCTTCACCATCAATGACCAACGCCGTTTGCTGCGGGCCCGTATAACCAGACAACGTATGTCCCGGCGTCGGTTGCTCTTCATCTAGTTCTTGGACGACCGGCAAACTTACCTCGAACCAAAAGACACTGCCTTGATCGACTTCACTTTGTACATGTAGCATACTTCCCGCTACCCCCAGCAAGCGCTGGCTGATAGCCAACCCCAATCCGCTGCCTTTCTCCATGCCTTTGCTATGACTCTGCACAACGCCCCCTTGTTCAAAGGGCAAAAAGAGCCGGGCGCGTTGTTCGGCGCTGATCCCAATCCCCGTGTCACTGACGACAAAACGTACCCAGCAATTGGCACTTTTCGACGGTTGTGCTTCGCTAGCCGCGTCATTGACGTGCGTGGGGACTGGATTGGCTGGCACACGCAGCCTCGTTACCTGCAAGCATACGCTGCCTTGTGGGGTAAACTTGACGGCATTGCTCAACAAATTCAGCAGCACCTGGCGCAAGAGGGTTGCGTCACCTACAACATAGTTCGGTAAATCATCGGCAATCATACAGGTAAAAAAGAGCCCTTTTTGCTGCACCTGGAATTGGATAATCTTTGTGATAAGCTGGAGAAAGGAGGGAAGATGAAATTTGGTTAGACGCAATTCAACCTTGCCCGCTTCAATTTTGGCCAGATCTAACACATCATTAATCAGCGTTAGGAGGTGCTCACCACTCTGATAGATGATATCCACGCCATCGAGTGCGCGCCCCGATTCAGCCTGTTGGTGTTTGAGAATTTGGGCGTAGCCAAGAATCGCATTGAGCGGTGTACGCAATTCATGGCTCATATTGGCGAGGAAGGTGCTTTTGGCGCGATTGGCAGCTTCGGCAAGGGCTTTTGCCTCCACCAATTCTTGGGTACGTTCGACCACGCGCGCTTCCAGGGTTGTATTGAGGGTTTGCAGCGCCTGCTGGCTTTCGCGGATCGAGTGGACCATATCATTAAAGGATTGCGTCAAGAAGCCGATCTCGTCATTATAGCGCACCGGGACTTTGACTGCCAGATTGCCATCGTTGACCTGGCGGACGCCTTCCACCAGGGACACAAGCGGGCTGATAAGATTGATCCGAAAGAAAAGGGGAAACACAAGTAAAATAAAGAGGGTGACGCCAAGCAGCCAATAGGCCAACGTCAGGATATATTCATGGAGGTAGGCGCGAAAATCGCGGTGATAATTTTCTACCACCGCCTGCTGCGGCAACGCCGCATAGCTCAGACCGGCCACAAAACGCACCTGTTCGCCAATCACCTGCCGGTTGCCAGGCAAGATGCCCGTTAACATTACATCCTGGGTTGGATCAATGCCGTAATGTTGGTGCGCGGCCAGCGCAGCATAGGCAAATTGGATCGCGCCACTATGATGCAAAATCACTTGGAAGAGATTTTGATCAGCTGCGTCTGTCGTCAGCCTTTGTTGCCAGGTAACGATGACCCGATCCCGTTCTTGTCGATAAAAAAAGCTGCTCTCCGCCTCAAAGTGGGGGCCTTGCAGCAAAGGCGCAATCGCCGGCTGTTGCTGGCGATCAAAGCGCAACGTATGGTAGGGTGCGCCAAACGTCAATACGCCATTCGGGTTCACATAGGCAGAACGCCAGCTTTGACCATAAAAAAGAAAGGAAAAAGGCAACTGGATGGTGACGGGCATAGCTGGCGTATTGCCCATTTGCTGACCCCACGCGGACTCGAAATGAAACGGTTGCGCGAGTACCCGATAAGCGCCGGTTGGCTGGGGGATAAAGGCAAAGCTTTGGCGCGGCGTCGCTACATGTTCGGCTGTATAAGCATTTTCGACGATCGGTGCCAGCAAAAAACCGACATTACCCAAGACCACAAGGATCGTGATCAAGGAAACGCCGACCAATTTCGCCAGAAAGGTGGTGGTTTCCGAAATATGGTTGAGATAAGTAGCACCAACGGCAAAGACAAATCCAGCGATAAACACAGCCATCACAAAATGAAATTGGCTATCGGCAAGGATGCCCCGATCCTTTAGCACAAGTATCGCGCCAGCGAGAATGGGCAAGCTAAAAATCAACGCAAAGGTGCGGGTGCTTTGTGCCAATCGACCTTGGGGCCTCCACAATGTTTGGAGCCAATGGGAAGAGCCTGTTTCCTCACTCAGCAGGATTGTGCGCCGCAACAGCGTAATCACAATCCACAGATATTCGGCAATCACTACACCGATAAAAAGTTGTGTAGTCGGCAGATTGACGCGCACAGGCAAAACAGGGGCACGCTGATCCATCCACGTGTCGTAGACAATTGCCAGCGTCAAAAACAGGGTGGTCACCAGTGAACAAAGCAGCACAATGTGTGCTTCGCGCCGTAGGTGTACGCCAGAATGCGGAAAATAATAGGCATTATGGAGCGACGGAAGTAAAATCGCCAGCATCAGAATGTAGGACAAGCTCTCTGAGATTTCGTCCCACGGGTTGGGCGGAACTAAGGCCAATTCCCAAAAATAGTTGACCAAGAAGAGTAAGCCAATCAAGATAAAGGCAATCGCATTGCGGGTCTCGACAAATTGTCGGCGGATGTTGGACAAATACAGGGCAAATAATAAGGCAATCATACCCTGAGCAAGGACACTAATGCTGTTCGGGATGAGATACATTGGGATCATGTTTTGTTGAGCAGATACCCTAATGGATAGCGTGAAATTGTTCAAAAAGCAAAAGTGCGGCTAGATTCAGCGTAGGTTACGTTTGTAACATGACAGGCTCGTTCGAAGAATATGCGGTGCGCGTGTTGGTAAAAGTAGAATTAAGGACAGTTTAAGGCAGGATCTCTGGCTTGTCAATTCACTCGACCTTAAGGGGTGTATTTCAATTTGAGGGTGAATTTTAGAACGCGCGCACAACGTGTGCCGCGGACGAGCGATAACCACACCGGTTTGACAAACTGCACCTCGCTCGTCCCCGGCACACTTCCCAAAAAGTGAAATCCACCCGACCTTAAGTCATCATGAAAACACAAATGCGTGAAACCACCTTACGCAACTACTTGACACTGTGTCACCATCCGTGCTATCATGCAGGTAATTGCATAACATAATGCGTTGATCAGGATTAGTAAGAGGCAAGACATTCCTGGCAGAGAGTAATGGCCCTGGCTGAAAGCTGTTACAGAGTATACTTCTGAAAACCACCTGAGAGCGGAAATACGAACGCGCGGATTGCTAGTAGTGTTTCCCGGTTCGCCTCGTTATTGGCGCCACAAGTGGCCTTTGTTATAAAGGCAACATGGGTGGAACCACGAACACCACGCTTCGTCCCATGAGGGATGAGGCGTTTTTGTTATGGGGCGCAGCCAGCAACAATGTACCCACTAGGCCAAACGTCCTGTTGCTATTTCGGTTTTATTTACACTTGTTTCTGTGGCAAAAAAACAATGCATGATCTAAAAAATTATCCCGCAGTATTAGAGGCGATGACAGCCATTGGGCAACAGCAGGCTGCGTTACTTGATCTCTCGATTCAGATCCAGCAGATTGCCGCGCCCACCGACGACGAAGCGCGCCGCGCCGCTTGGGTGGAACGCTATTTCCAGGGATTGGGTCTGGCCGATATCACCGTGGACGCATGCCAAAATGTCTATGCGCGGCTGCCGGGGCAAGGTTCGCACCCTAGCGTGTTGGTCAGCGCCCACACCGACACGGTCTTTCCCCTAGAGACAGACTTGACCGTGTGGGTTGATGAAGCCGCCGACCGCATTTATGGGGCCGGCATTGGGGATAATTCCGCCGGCGTTGCCAGTCTATTACTGCTGGCGGACACGCTGCGCCATCTGCCCACGCCGCCCACCGATATTTGGTTCGTAGCCAATACGGGCGAAGAAGGCCTGGGCGATCTGCGGGGTATGCGCGCCGCTGTAGATCGGCTGGCACCCCGGATCGGCGCGTCGATTGTGCTGGAAGGCATGGGCCTTAAACGGGTCGTCCATCAGGCGCTGGGCTCCAAACGCTTTCGCATTGCGGCCAAAACACCTGGTGGCCATAGTTGGAGTGATTTTGGCACAGCGAGCGCGTTGCATGTGCTGGCCTCCCTGGCCAACGACTTAGTCAGGTTGCAGGTGCCAACCGAACCACGCTCAACCTTTAATATTGGGCGGATGAGTGGTGGCACGTCAGTCAACACGATTGCCCAATCGGCCTGGCTCGAACTCGATCTGCGCAGTGAGGGGCAGGCCGCGCTCCAGAGTCTGGTCGATCAAACACTGGCAATTGTGG
>DAOTTR010000856.1:0-3110 GCA_034437715.1 Caldilineaceae bacterium | reverse complement strand
GCTTGGAAATCGCCATCATGTTTGTTGGCTGCGCCCAACAAGATGGATGCGTCGCCGCGCACCATAACCCGTTTGACCAGCAAGTTGCGCACAGGGATCGGAAAGTTATTGAGCAAGTTGTCGTACTGATGAAAGAGCCACTGTTGCTTGGTTGTGTTTTGGGCAAAGTGGGCTAGCAACGCATCCCACTGGGTCGCTGACCACCGATTGGGGGGATAGAGCGCGACGAGTGGTGCTTGTTGTTCACGCAATAGCGCAATAAAGGCAACTTCGGTTTTGAGCAGTTGCGCCGTAATCAATGCTAAGTCCGCCAACATCTGGCTCAGGCTGTGCTGGGTGCGGGTAATTTGTGCTAGTTGATGCAGCGCCATCAACTGGTCTTGTTGGTCAATAATATCGGTCGTCATGTGTTGCAGTTCGTATTCCAACTGCAACACATCACTCAACATCTGGGCATCGGCTGCTAGCCGGATCTGCGCCGCGTTGGTCGCTTTGCCACAGACATGCAATTGGCCAACCGCCGCGCCGTTGATCTGAATCGGTGTTGTCATGGTCGATGGGCCGGCTACTGGAAAGGGCGGCCACTGTGCCAGGATATTGCCCACCTGGTCGGTAAGATAAAAGACGCTTGCGCCCAAATTGATCCACGTATCAGCTAATTTACTCATGGACGCTTGATGGGCATCGACGACGGTGGCGAGAAGCGAATGGTTCACAATTATATGTACCTACTTTATGCTAAAACGATAACCGAGTTTTTTTGCTTACCCAACGATCGGCTTTACACCAAGTCACTTGACCGGAGCAACCATCAAAACCGCGGTTTTTCAATATTGCCCTAGAAAAGCCTTACGCAATGACGCTTGATCGGTTAAGAACCGCACGATTTTCATTGACCGAGTCTGTCACGTTACAAACGTGACCTACAAGCTATCCATCATTTCATCCTTGACGTGACACTACTCGCACTCCGCCAGGGTGCCTATTGTAAGGCTTGGATCGCAGCGCTTTCGGTTGGATAAATTGCAAACATCTTATCCAGCCGGGTCAATTCAAAGATAATGCGCACCGGCTGTTGTAATTCGCAGAGCACCAGATCGCCTTTTTGCTCGCGGTGATGTTTCGCGCCTTTGATCAGCACCGAAAGACCCGTGGAATCAATAAAGTGAACTTGACTGAGGTTGACCACTGTGCGGTGGTTAGCGCACAGTGCCTTGTCCAACAATTGGTCCACTGTTTTGCCTTGATGGGCATCCAATCGACCCTGTAATGCGACGACCTGCACCCGCGCTGTGATGTGGTTTTCCGTGACTGGGTTTTCAACGACGTGACTATTTATTTCCATGAGGCACTCCTCGTTGTTTTAATAACGCTTCGATATGGAGTAAATACCAATCAACCACATCATCTAATGATAGACCATGCGCGGCCAGATAATTCTGCCGCCCCATTTCGATGCGGTGTTCTGGCTCGTCCAGAATGCGCGCAATGGCGTCGGCCAGGCTCTGGGCATTGTTGGGCTCGAAAAATTCACCGGTGTAGCCTTCTTCGGTAATCAGTTCTGCCAGATCACCAATCATGGGGAGTACGACTGCCTTGCCATAGTCACCGGCTTGGTGCAAGACACCAGAACTGCCGGTGGTGCTGGTATAGGGAAAAACGACAGCGGCCGCTTCGCCAAAGAGCTGCGCTACATCTTTTTCGGCGACATAGCCTGTGTAGCGAACGTTGGGCACCCGCGCATACTGTTTGGCAATGTTTTCCAGATACCTAGGCGCGTTGGGACTATCGCTGCCCGCAATCACCAGTTCGATTGCGCTCTGCCTTTGGCTTTGCAAGATATCAAAGGCTTCGACCAATGTTTCAACCCGTTTGTATGTGCCGAATTTGCCAAAGGTCATAATGCGCATGGGGCCGGTGGGCAGATCGAATGTGGGCGGTTCATCTTCGGTTTCAAAGGAACCATGGGGCGCTAATAACACATTCTTTACCCCATAGCGTGCTTCTAAAATCTCGACATATTTGGGAATGGTGACGGCGACCAAATTGGCGCGCAGAATGAGGTGCGTAATCACCCAGCCGATAAAACGAATTACCCGTTCTAGGAGCGGATTATTGGCAAAGCCCGCATTTTGCAGATTGACTGTCTCCATAATATTGTGCAGGAGTACGACCGAGGGGATGCCACACAGACGTAGCAGCGCGGGTGTCAATAGACCAAGCGTGGCTGGAATTTTGCGTAGCCCAAAGCTGGCAAACTGTATATTGAAGATCACCACGTCGGGCTTGGCCTGTTGCACGGCCCGCAGAATCCGCCAGAGATTCAAATTACTGTTAAAGCGCCAGCAGGGAATAAAGCGCACTTCGGCTGTTGCGGGTGGATGGATCTTGTTTTCCAGGGGATCCGTGCGATAGTGTTGGCCTGGGGGCAATTCATCGGTAAAAAGCAGCAATTCGCCCACTTCTGGCTTGGCGCCAAAGGCGCGCACAAAGTGAAATGCATATTCATTGAGCGAACCGGTACCCGGGGGATAGGTAGTAACCATCCCGACACGTAACCCGGGGCGCAACCCAGGCACACTAGGCTTTGGCATAGACACCTCGTAGATCATTCCATTTGATGCGAAAGAGATCGCGCAAAAAGCGTTGGATCTCTTTCGCTTTATCCACTTTTGACCCTGGCGCATCGATCCACGCGACCGGCACTTCGGCAATGCGATAGCCCCATTTGGTGGCCAAATAGAGAATTTCTAAATCGAAAGAAAACCCCATGATCGTCTGTGCCTGATGCAAACGCCGCGCCGCGGCGCGGGTGTAGAGCTTGAAACCACATTGCGTATCCCGCACCCCAATCCGAAAAAGAATTTGTACGATCCAGCGCAACCCGCCACTGAGCAGGTGGCGCAAAAACGATTTGTGTCCTTCCTCGGCACCCGCTGCCGCGCGGGAACCAATCGCAATGTCATAGCCTTCGCGTTGTACTTTGTGTAGCAATTTGGAGATCTCCTCAATTGGGGTCGAATTATCGGCGTCGGCAAAGAGAATATAGCGCCCGCGCGCCGCCAACATCCCGCGATGGACAGCATTGCCCTTGCCAGTGTTGCGATCCG
>DAOTTR010000855.1:0-18917 GCA_034437715.1 Caldilineaceae bacterium | reverse complement strand
GCCGTAAAGGTGGTTGCCAGCGAACCTGTTTGCAAAGCGCCATGTACGGCACCGGCGGCACCCGCTTCAGATTGCATCTCAACGACCAGCGGCACACTGTGCCACAGATTCATTTCGCCGTGTGCGCTCCACAAATCGGCAAGCTCGCCCATGCCCGAGGCCGGGGTGATGGGATAAATGGCAATCACTTCGTTGGTCTTATAGGCGACATAGGCAGCCGCCTCGTTGCCGTCAATCGTGACTTGCTCGCGCACCATGAGTTTCTCCTACTGCTAACACAACATCTTGACAAAAGCCTTAAGACCACTATAAAACAAACGCTCTCCACATGCGACCCGCATGTGGAGAGCGTAATAACTGGCCAGACGATAGATTTTTCCCCTGGTCACTTGACCAGGAAAGCAGTGGGGATTGTGATCAGGCGATAGCCTGAACGGGTGTCATGCGTATGCGGGGGTGCATTTCACTTTTTGGGAAGTGTGCCGGGGACGAGCGACAAATACAGCGGTTTGACAAACTGCACCCTGCTCGTCCCCGGCATACGTTGCGCGCTCGTTCTAAAATTTACCCTCAAATGAAAATGCACCCTGTGCGGGGCACAGGCGCTAGTGCTTAGCCAATGCCCGCGCTATAGAGAAACCAGATGCCCAAACCGTAGACGACGAGAATCAGCAGGGCGTCTATTTCTATAAATCCAAGCCGACGCTCTTCGGGGGCCAGATTTCCAACCAACGCAATTGCCGTGAGCACCAGACCGAGCAACCCAACTGAGGCCAAAGTTGGGTCAAGCACACTCAGCAGACGTCCATCACGAAAGAAAAGGTCGGCAAAACCCAGGGCGAACATGTTAAACATGTTACTGCCGAAAAGGTTGCCAATCGCCAGATCGAAAGCCCCGATCCGCACAGCGGCTAGTGTACTGGTCACTTCAGGCAACGAAGTGACGATCGCCACCATTGCGACGCCGACAAAACCGGTGCTCAGCCCCGTGATCTCGGCCACGCCCACAGCACTGTGGACAAGCCAATACGTTGCCACCACCAGGACAGCCACGCCCACCGAAAATCCGAGCGCAGATGCTTTGAGGCTGGGCAATTTCTCTTCGCTTTCAGTTGGCACCTCAGCCGCTGGTTTATGCGGCCCTCTGCCCATGTTGATGAGCCGTATGCCATAGATATAGAGAGCCATGAGCACTAGGCTATCTACGCCCAGCCAGCCGATTTGCAGATCGACGTCAAACTGGATAAAGAAGACGGCAAGCCCCAATAGAATAATTGCCATACCCGCCGTAAGCGCATGTTGGGTGGCGACACGCCGCAAGATGCGCGTCTGCTGGTGCATAAGATCGAGTATCGCCAGGATCAACATATTGAACATGCTGCTGCCAAAAAAGTCACCGGCGCTCAAATTGGGCACCTCTTGGCTGATGGCATTAATCGCGGTGAGCAATTCTGGCAGTGACGTGGCCATGCCCAGCAGCAGCGTGCCAATGAACATGCCGCCCAATCCGGTGCGGTAGGCGATGACATCGGCATAGGTTGCTAATTTCACCGCGGCCAGGATGACTAACCCTGCACTAAGAAAAAATTGAAGCCAGATCATTTTGATTTTTTCCTAACCGGACAAGCGTGGCATACACCTTTTGCTTCTCCAACCAGTTGAATATGATGAATATAACAGGTATCTTACATTATATGGATAGTGCGGTACACTAGTAGATCCCGGCGTAAATAAGGTACCCTATTTTTACCATGATGTACACGAGTAACGTGCCTGATTAACTGCCGTGGTATCTACGCCCAACTGTACTAGCGGGGCGGGGCAGCCGCATAAATGCTGCTAAGTAGTTCGGCGCGCTCTTCGGCTGTGGCCCAACGCGGTTGGGCAAAATCTTCCAAGACGCCGGTGAGGATTTCCGTGCTCAGCATACGGCCTTGATAGATGGTGTGACGTGCATAGAGTTCTGTGCGCGTCTGCCAACTCCACATCTGATCAAAGAAGAGATTGCCCAAGCCATAAGAAATCATGCCAGGGCCGCCCACATCGGTTGTGCCATAGGGTTCCATGGCCTGGGGCACATGACTTTGCACACCGGTTACCAATTTGGCACCAGCCGCGCGCAGTTCGCGGAATTCGAGTACCTGATTGCCCGTCGGGTAGGCGAAATAGGTCTCTTCGTATTGCAGTTCTACCGCCACAACATCCACGGTTTGCGCGACTTGGCGGATGGTGTCCAATAACTCTGCTTTGCGCGCATAATAGTAGCAAGCACCCGGTTCGGTCTCTGTCACCCAGGCGCTTTCCGGGCCATAGGCCAAAAAGGCGAAAAAGGCAAAGGTATTGCCATTGTGTTCCCAGCGTAATGGTCCACAGGCTTCTTCGATGGTTAGACCGCTGCCATAGATCGGGATATTGTTATCTTTGTAGAATTGCAGCGATCTGCGCGCCCCATCGCGCCCAAAGTCATTGACATGATTGCCACTCAGCCCAACAATATCGGTGCCAACGGCTTGCAATGTTTCCCAATACGCGGTGTGACTACAGAGAATCAGGTTATTCAGCGTGTTGTTGACCACACAATCATCGAGAAAAGGAATTTCATTGCTGATATGGGTAATGTCGGCGGCAGCCAGCGTGGCGGAGATGATTTGCGCCGGATAGAGAACACCACTGCGCGACATGGCCGCCGCCGTGCCGCGCGACATGGCCGTGACGCCGGTCATCATGAGCGTTGTCAGTTGGGCAGGATCGCGGTTGGTGAATGGTTCTACGGCAGGGCGCAGAAGTGATGCCACTAGCGTAGCCCCCATACCACGGACACTAGCGGCAACCGCCAACGGATAGGTGGTCGGATCCAAGCGATTGTCCAGGAGATTTACGCCGTCAATCGTTAAGACTTTGAAGCGTGGATCAAGCTGATCGAAGGGGATAATGCCCAGCGCATCTGGTGTATTCTCTAAGGTAGTCAACAGTGCTGTGGCAGCAATCGCTTGCCCTGCTGGGGTGCCCCACAATGCTGCGATCAAGGATGATGCTTCGTTGGTGACAAAAAGCGGCGCTGTGCCAAAACCCTGCCAGCGTTGCTGTAACTCTTGGAGCGAAATGTCATCCCTGACCGTGGCAAAGGGCGCGACCACGGCATAAAAGCGCTCAACAATATGCTGCGCA
The DNA here is from genome assembly GCA_034437715.1 of Caldilineaceae bacterium. Classification (GTDB taxonomy): domain Bacteria; phylum Chloroflexota; class Anaerolineae; order Caldilineales; family Caldilineaceae; genus JAHBVH01. The sequence continues at coordinate 15,749 of DAOTTR010000855.1, read as the reverse complement.
GATGCGCCCGCTAGCTTGCCATAGACGATCTGCGTGCTGGCAAGCTCGGGTTGGTCGAGCACGGCCAAGGGGTGTGCGCCATCAGCAGTTGGCACACTCGTCGTTTGGAGCAGTAGATTCAGCAAGGGTTTGGCATACAAGTCGGGCAGATTGGGTGCAAGGCTCATGGTTACAGGACCGTCGATCTGCTCAATGATCGGCAGCGGTGTTGAAAAGTAGGGAGGGGGAGGGGCAGGCGAGCGCAAGGTCGTTACGGGAACAATCAATAGTGTACAGCCACTTACCATAAACATAGCAACCAACAAACAGACGCCCATTTGCGCGCGTTTGCCCACTACCCACTGCAAAGCCGCGATCATTGTAGAAGCACGCATGATTGATTTTGTCCCAACGCTGATTAACTCTATTCGAATCCAGTAAATTTAGTATACTGGATATTGAAAAAACCAAAAAAGATCCATCGGCTTGAGTTCGTTGATTCTCAAACCGATGGATCTCGTTCTTTGTTGAACTCAGGTTAGTGTTCTTGATTTAGATATTTGTCCGATAGCGAGCGACCAATTGCGTGTTATCGAATCCCTGAATTTCCAATGTCAATGGGTTTGGCATAGGTTTGGTGATTGAGAAATTCGCTTTTCCTCCCCGTACGTCAATTGATTGGATGGGACGATTGGCAAGATAAATGTCGAGCCGGGAGATGTTTTGGATGTCAGCAACCGCATCAATCTGCGTTGGTGAAACTGGTGTTGTGTTGAGTGTAAAGGCGCGTGTCGTGGGTTGGGCCTTGAGCATCAACGCGGCTTGATTGATCAGATCGACGTTGTCGTTGAGTAGATCTTCTTTCGTCATGAAATGACGCACATCTGCGATCACACCGAGGTCTTCCACGGGCATACCGGCGCGTCGCCCTACCCGCAGCGCACGTCGCATCGACACCCGCATACTGGCTCCGTTTGGCATGGGTTTATAAATAGACTCTGCTCCCGGTAATAACTGCTGTAACAATTCATGGGTCCAAACATTTGCGCCACCGGCTCCAGTGTTCGCGTCCGCGCCAAGCACGGGACCGATTTCGTGGTCTTGGAAGCCGGCTGCAAAGAAATCTGTTGTGCTATAGCACAAGGCATCGATGATCAAGACAACCGGGCCAAAATATTTCTGACCAATAGCGTTGCACTGTTCGGGGTCGCTGATTGGAAACCCAGCAGAAAAAACGGATCCAGTTTGCAAGGATTGCTGCATCGACTCGACCCACGCACTGAGATCGGTTATGGGTGAATTGGTTCCATTCCTCCGGCAAATTTCTAGATTCAGTGGCGTGTTGATGAGTTGGACCGGTTCTGGCTCAATTCGTCGCGGTGTGAGCGTTTGGAGGATGAATTCCCCATTCAGGATAACCCCGCCGCCATTGCCACGGACATCAATAATGAGCCCATTTTGTGGTAGCGCGGAGATAAGCCGAATAAACTCAGTAACAAACTGAAAAACTTCTGCCACGAATGTTCGTATGCGGAGGTAGCCAAATGTGCCTGACAGGGTAGTCACGGAGCGGGCTTCGAAGACCGTAGGCATGGTGGTCTCTAGTGCGCCGAGTATGCCACCCTGCGCCAGTTTTTCCGTTACTTTCTGTTCGGCGGCGATGGCATTGGGTGCGAACAACGCTTTCCGTATTTGTTGCATCAAATGTTGCTCAAGGTCCAGCCCCATGGTGGTTGCAGTCTCAAGATCGGTCTCGGCGCTCTTGCCCTCGGTTTCACCAGAAGGCAAGGGGGGATTAACCATCCAGTCGATGCGGATCTCGGCAAGTTGACCTGCTTTTGTCCGATACCCGACGATCACCCACCCCTCATCTGGTGGCAATGAAATCCGCAAGATTCTTTGCGTCAGCGTTGACACGCCGCGTGCATGTTGCGCCTCCCGGTTGCTGCCGGAGAATCGCTGCGCATTGTTCATCACTGCACGTTCGATGGGAATGCCATTCCAAGCGAGAATCTCTACACCGCGCACAAAGGTTGGGTGGCTGAAGCCCTGTGTGATATGCGAGACGAGGTACTTGCGCTCGCTATTCTCCATATAGTCTTCGACGATAAACGGCAGAAAGGCACTCATACCATTGAAGGGTGCAGGAAGCAGATAATTCGTGTGCAAATCGTGAAGTGAGGTAAAGATTTCGGTCATTTCGCGATGGAACACGGCCTCATTCGGCAGGGCATTGGGCGGCGTCTGTTCTAATTCCTGAGCCAGAAGTTTGAGTCGTTGGACGGGGTCAATTGCATACATCGACCGTTTTAAGGGAAGGTGAACATAGTTTTGCTCAAACAGAACCAGCGCCTGATGAACCAAGAGTTTGCGTTCATCAAGCGTTAGGACCCCGGCTGTAGTCAAGAAAGTCGGCAGGTCTACGGCATTGGCAAATTGTTCACGGACCGTTTTGTTGAGCTTTTTCAAGTAAGCGGGGTTGCGGTTTTGCGTCGTGATTGTTTTTGATGGTGTTGTCATGTTTTGTTCCTCCTGAACTAAAGCCTTTCACGCGATTACATTACGAAGACTTGATTTGGTTTTGAAAGAGTGGCGCAAACAAACCAAGCAGGGTGGTGGTGACGAGCAAGATCACCGTAGCGAGTGTCCCTGGTAGACCAAGATATTCGAGAAATGGGGCAGCCGGGAGCGCAATTGCCCAGGCGACAAAGGCTAAAGTTCCGGCGCTCATTTCCCAGAGAGGACATTGGGAAAACGTTAAAGGCAGCGGCTTGCCCGCACTCTTAACTTTGGCGGCATATACCAACCAAACGATGATCGGCGTCAAGATCAAGAAAAGGGCAAAGGTCACCCACATGGCAAATGAAGAGGTATCCTCTGTGTTTTGCACAGCGGCGAGTGCAGCAATGTACACCGTTAGCACCTCGGTCGGAATATAGGTGGCGATAGCGGACAGTGTATTGGAGACAGAACTGTTCGGCGTGGTTACCCCGCTGGCTACCTCAGCCATTACATGTCTGTCATGTGCGACATCTCCCAATGGGGGGAAATCAGCACGACGCCCAATTGCGGCATTGGTCATAGAATTTACGCTCATAAAAGTCCCTCCTGTTGGGATAGGTTGAACTAGGCTGGTTTAAGGTTGCCTCATCTAGCGGGAGTTTGACTTGTGGACCGTTCAAACGCAAGCATAACTGAATAGTAATCCGAATTGGGGGAATTGCATTCCGAGTCCATTCCGAGCTTTCGGAGGTAGAACCATGGCGCGTTTAGGCCATTGCAAAGAAATAAGTATGCAGTAGGGGCGGCTTGCAGCCGCCCGTTCGCAGCGAGCCAAACGCGGGGCGGCTGCAAGCCGCCCCTACGCATGATTTTGTTTGGCAAGCGCTGAATACTTATTTCTTTGCAAGCGCCTTAGGGTCTGTCCAAAAATAAAATAGTGAATTTACGTGATGTTACCCAAGTAAATCTGTCTAAAATCATCCATGTTATTCTTGGACAGACACTTAGTAGAAAAATTTGCACGGCTGCGCGCCGAAAGGGTTTATAAAATAAGCTTTCGTGCATCAAAGACGATTCAGTTTATCCAAGATGAATTAGGGTCTAGCCTGCGGGAAAGGGAAAGTCCGACAGGGGTCAAGATGGAGGCGAAAGTAGTGAAGGTACGGTAACAGAGGAATCTATCGCTAGAGAATGTCAAGCCTGGCTAGTAACAACAGCGTATGCCGCTCAATATCATGCCTAGCCGGTCCGTGACCCATGGGTCACGGACCGGCTAGGCTAGTTTAGAACGTAAGTTTACACGTAGGGTGTATGTGGTACACCATTCTTTTTCTTGCTAGTACACTGGTAGAGAACGCTCTGCTAGGGTTAGCTCAGACGCAGCCATTGGCCAACGTAAATGTAGTTGGCATTGCTTAAGCCATTGATATGCATCAAGCGATGAACAGTCGTACCATTCCATTTGGCAATTTCGGAAAGGGTATCACCAGCCTTCACCTTATAATCGCCATAGCCGTGACCGCCACCGGGGTGTCCACCACCAGGATGCCCACCGCTATACCCACCGCCATAGATGCTGGGGATGCACAGCTTCTGGCCAACATAGATGTAGTTGGCATTGCCAAGCCCGTTCGCACTGGCGAGGGCATAGGTGTTGATGCCAAACCAACCGGCAACGCTGGACAGCGTATCGCCGTGGCGCACATAGTAATAGCTCGAGCAGCCGGCTGGCGCGCCACCGCCACCCGAGGGAATATACAATTTCTGACCTACATAGACATAGTTTGCATTGCTCAGGTGATTGGCATGCTTCAACGCATTCACCGTTACCCCAAAATAGCGGGCGATCTTAGAAAGTGAATCGCCAGCTTTGACGACATAATAGCTGCCATTAGCAACCGGTGCCGCGGGCGTTGCAGCCGAAGCGGCTGTGGGCAAGAGGGCAACTGTCAGGGTAAGGCATAAAAGCATCAGCAGAACAGCGCGACGCAATGTATGGGTAGACTGTTGTACCATCGTAAACATAGATTGCTCCTTTTAAACGAGGAATTAATAAAATATAGACCATAGATAGGGTTATAGATAGGATTATACATTGGGCAAAATCTACCTTTAGCTAGGCTAGTCGATAGCGTTAGTAAGGTCTATTGCTTGTGCAAGTCCATATCTATTAGAAACAAGCTAAAATTATTTTGTTGATTCTCACCGTGTGCAGTCAGGCTACGCCTAGGATACGATAGGAACGTTAATATTGCGTTGATCTACTTTACATGACGCTAGAACGGGTCGTTTTGATTCTGGGAATTTTGGGTAATTTTGCCTAGAATTGACAATTTTTACGCCAAAAGCCTTCTTTTTAGCCAAAACCGAAAAAATAATAAATTTTCTCACCAATTATGCAATTAAAATTAAAAAATAACTGTACAGAAGTTAGGGATTGAGGATAGGGATAAACGAACGGCGGCACGACTGACTTACAGTATACGACACTTTAAGTATATATGTCAACTTAAAGAAAACAAACCTTCCCTGCGCGCCAATCGTAAATGTGCCTGATAGGTACCTATCAGGCACATTTGTGACCACGCTTCTTCAAGGCGCATGAAGCGACTGCTTTTAACAGGAAAAGTGCGTACGCTGCTACCTTATAGCAACGGCGAACTTCGTTGCACAAACTGGAACGGCACGCTCCACGGATCGCGTAGAAAGAGCAACTTATCACCGCGCGGTGTCAGCGTAATATCGGTAACGGTGGTTGCGCCAGCGGCGACAAGCCGCGCGCGGTCGGCTTCAATATCAATGGAAGTAAAAGCCGTGTGGAAATTAAAGGGATTCATATTGGCATAATCCGGCATGGGTGCGGCGGGGTTGTTGTATATCTCGATCATGCTGCCCACATCATCGGCGATAAAGTGCATATAGGGGGCTTCTTTGCTCGCCATGATGATGCGCATACCAAGATGCTTTACATACCATTCGGCCATCGCGGTCGGCTCTGGTACATTAATGGCGAAGTGTTCAATCTTCATTGGGATAGCTCCTTTGCGGTTGACTTTTTGATTATGGCTTTGATTCTGCTTGTGGGGTGCCACCTGCACGCGGCAGCGAACGCCGTGCGGCATGGGGCAGCCAGGCGAGTGTTTGGTCCGTGTCGCCAGAAGGATGGTATTCCAGGCCGATATGGCCCTGGTAACCAAGTTCCTCTAATGCGGCAAAAACGGCAGGGTAATGAATTTCACCTGTGCCCGGTTCATGGCGACCCGGCACATCCGAAATCTGGATGTGCCCAATATAGGGGAAATGGGTTTTGATCGTGGTGATCAGGTTCCCTTCGGTCATTTGGGCATGGTAGACATCATATTGTAAACGTACATGGGGATGGTTGACGGCGCGCACAACAGCCATCCCATCCAACGTAGAGTGGATAAAGTAGGCGGGTTGATCGGTGGCATTCAACGGTTCAACCACCAACGTCACCCCCGCAGCCGCAGCCAGCGGTGCACCCCAGGCAAAGTTTTCGAGAATCGTGTCAAACTGTGCCGAATGTGCGACATCGGGTAAACGATTCCCCACCATGACATGAATGCGCGGTGAGAGCAAGTGATCGGCATAGGTCAACGCTTCCTCTAGGGTGCGCCGAAAGTCGGCACGACGGTGCGGATGGCTCAATATGCCCCGATCACCCGCGGTATAGGTGCCCGGCGAAATGTTAAAGAGCACAACTTGCAACCCGGTGTCGTCTAGGCGTTGTCGAATGGCCTGATAGCCAAACTCGTAGGGAAAGAGAAATTCGACAGCGTCAAAGCTGGCCGCGCTGGCACAGGCAAAGCGATCGAGAAAAGGCCGGTCCGGATAAAGCATTGATAAATTCGCCGCAAATTGAAGCGCCATCTACGATCTCCACAATCAATAATGTGTATTTCAGAGCCACTACCCCGCGATCAACATCGACGCAGGTCGCTGTAAACAATTTGCTGCCAGCGTTGGGGTCATCGGGCATTGCAGCCAACGTGTTGAGCGTCATTATAGCGTTTTTGGCGTTGTTCTTCAAGTAGACAAAATTAAGACCAATCTTTTGGCTTGTACAAAAGTATAGGAAAAAACTTAGTCCATTTGGCTACGCTTGCCTACTGATTTCTATACACAAATTTTTTAGGCAAAAAATGATTGGTACTAATTAGACCGAGCTATCGCGGCAACGATGCGGAAACCAGGGGGCACAGCATCCGCCACATAGGCAATCGGCAACGCAGGTGTGATACCCTGGGCGCTTAGCTCAGCTTGGAGCACACGAAATTGATCGCCAATTTCAGGCGAATTCTGGGCCGGGTACAAACCGAGTTCCACCTGTTGTGCGAGCCAGCCATGGGCATAGAAACGTTGCACAAGCTGCTCATCTGGCGTGGGCTGGGTTTGGGTCAAGGCGAGCAAGGCCTGGTGCAAATTGCGTGTCACCGTCGCCAATTCTTGCACAATCGCGGCTTGTGCGGCTTCCCATTCTGGAATAAGCGTAATGCCATAGGCGCGCTGTGCAACCGCCAACTTCATCAACAACCAATCCCGTTGTTGCTCGAGTAACCAAAACTGTACCGAAACTGTCAGGCTTTGTGCGATGGAATTCTGGGTAAAATAAGCAGTGCGCTGTTGATCTTCAATCAATAAGGCGCGCACGAGCAGTTGCCGTTCCGGTTCTGCATCTGTTTGCCCAACCTGTAAAAGCCGTTCGGCAAGCCGCCGCGCTGCTTGCTGGCGCTCAGATATAATGGTCGCCATGTTTGCATCGACAGGCGGTTCTTCGGCCAGGACCGGCCATTGACCACTAAGCAGGGTGGTAGCTGGGGAAATATAGGGATTGCGCACCAATTCATTGAGGGTTTTGCCAAACTCTGTATCACGAAAGGCCAGGGTAATTTTTTGTAGGTCACGCAAGATTTGGCTACGTTGTGCTGGTAATAAATCGGGCGCTTGCTGTACAATGAGCACAGTCTGCTGTGCAGCATCTAACGCAGCGGTAGACTCATCCATTTCCAGCAAACCAGTCACACAGCGGAGTAGCGCTTGGCTGCGCTCCAGTGGTGTTAAGGACATATCCAGAATTGCGAAGGCACGCGCTTGCTGGTATAACACTTGGGCACTTTGCGCTTGGTCTGCTATGGCAAACTGCTGGGCAAGTTTTAGCATGAGGGCAATTCGTGCAGAAGACATCTGGTCAATGCCGATCCAGACCAATGCCCGGCTTGTTTCTAGTTGACCAGCATTGAGGGCTTGATAGGCCAATGCTTCACTGGAATCGCCAGCCAGTTGCATTAATGCCAACTGGGGCACAATCTGTTCCGTGTGCAAGGTGGGCAACATCGCATTGACTGGCGACAGCACAGGTGCCCGATAAAGCCACCAGAGCGACCCCAATGCAACCAGGCCAATCGCAAGACAAATGACGAATCCCAAGAGCAGCAAAGATTGCAGCCAAAAGCGGCTGCGTGGTGTTGCTCCTTGAGAAGATGGGGATGATTCGGTGCGCATATGGTAAAGTATAGCACAACTATACTAAGCAATGCCATAGATGATAAAAATTTGCAATCATTTACCCTGATCATGCATTGGGTAATGTATTCTTGTTTGTGTGCTATTGTGGTATCGTGATGAGAAGTCATGCCACGCATAGCCGCTTACTTGATTTGTTAATCACGAAGTTGATTTTTGCGGCTTTGCCTACATGTGCTAAGATATGGCAGATTTCAATAGATCAGCAAGCGTCTTATACTGGAATTTTACATCGATCTGAACCCATTGCGATGGGAATTTAAGATGGCTGAATCTGTGATGATTTAAGGAGACAATATAATATGCCGAATACGCAGCTAGATAGGCGTACACAGAACACACAAGTAGACAGGCGTGTCCGCTACGCCCAACTAGAACAGCGCCCCGCAACCACACGCAAGTGGAAAGGTTTTTCTTCGGTAGTCGAAGGACCAGCCGCTTGGTTAACTTCATTTCTACTGATTCCCTGCTTGATCGCAGTAGCATTGTTGTTGCCCCCCGTAAATCTTTGGGAGCGTTTGCAATTATTTACGTACACACGCATCAGTGCCGCTGGTGGTGTTCTCAGTGATGCAGATGGGACCCTGCTGAGTTTCCCGCCAGAGGGTGTGCAGGAAACTTTCTATGCTGCTTTTTCCAGCATACCGCGTATCGACTTTATTGAGGGACAAGCTGGGCGCGACTTCTATGACGCGGCGGTAGCCCTGCCCGACTATCTGATCGCCAAAAGCCCAATCTATAGCCTCGATATTCGTGGCGATGGGCCAAATCAGGTGATCTTCGAAATACCGATTCCCAATGACAGCCTGCCCTATGAAACGCTGGGCGTTTATTCCTGGACCGGCACAGCTTGGGAGCATCTGCCCAGCAAAGTATTGGTAAACGAAGAAAAGATCGAAGCACAGTTGGACTTTCTGCCCAAGAATTTCATGGTGATGCAGACAAGCCCAGACATCCCCGAAGTGACGGCCAATCTGAGCGATGGGCGCACGCTGCCCGAAAATGTGCGGGTTGCGGGGGAAGTGCGTGGTCACATGTCCTTGCGCGGTGATGGCGCACTCAGTGGTGAGCCGCCGGAAAGCAATGGCAATACGCTGCTGTTGGTCAGCAATGTTGAAAATGGCGTTGTCCGCTCCGACTTGATCAACAATCTGTTGCTGGATCCTGGTCAACAAGATAACCAAATCAATGCCGTCGAGCAAGTATTGCTAGAACGCAATTATCGGGGTGCCGTGATCGACTATCGCGAAGTTGACGCCGCTCCCAGTGCGCGCGCCGATTTTGTTTTCCTCATGACGCGCATGGCCGAACGCTTACATGCCAGCAATAAAGAGCTCGTCGTGCGCGTGGCCCAGCCGAGCCAAATTTCGGCAGAAGATTGGGATACGCGCGGCTATGACTGGATCGCCTTGAGCAATGTGGTGGATAAGCTGATCATTCCAGCCCCCATCGATCCACGGGCCTACCGCGCCGGGGGTGAGATGGATGCGCTGCTTGCTTGGTCTACCGAGATGGTCGAACGGCGCAAGTTGCAGATCGAGCTGCCCGTTCAATCCGTCGAAGCCGTCGGCAATTACCTCTTTGTCAAAGGCTACAAAGAAGCATTGCAGCCCCTGCTCAAAGAGGTGCAAGCCGAAACAACCGCGGGTCAAGAGATTACGCTCACGGCAGACAATCCACGCGTGGCTGGCTATCTGACCAAAGATGAGAGTGCCGGGGTCTACTACTATGTCTATACAGATGACCAAGGTGCCCAACGCACAGTCTATCTGGAAGATGCATCGAGCATCAGCCACAAGCTGAACTTGTTGCGCAAATACAACTTGGTGGACGTGACGCTGCAAACGCCCGAATCGGGCGACATTGATCCCAATATTTGGAGCGTGTTGCTACAATTCCAGACGGGTGTTGCATTGACCGTGAACTACGAACCAGTTTCTGTCGTATACACTGTCTATGACGGCGACAATAATGTTGTTACCAACAATGTCCGCCCCTTGACCGATCCCAAGCTTACCTTTTCGTCACCGATTGAGCTTGCCAAGCTGCGCGTAGAGGCGCAATTGGTCGGCGGACGTGGGGAAGCACTGAGTGATCCGTTGTCGATGCCACGTGTCGCGCCAGCCACCGAGACCTCGGTAACTACCGCCACACGCGAAGGTTCGACAGAAATTGCCCTGGTTGAGTCAAAACAAGAGTTGCCCCGTGTCAAGGCCAGCACGATTGTCAATGTGCGTTCTGGCCCTGGCGTAACCTATGATGTCCTGGGACAAGTTGCACCAGAAAATAGCTACCAAGCGCTGAAAAAAGATGAAAGCGGCCAATGGTGGGAAATTGATATTGGTGGCAATCAAGCTGGCTGGATTGCCAATGAATTTATTGTGCAAGCCGAAGGCGAAGCCGTGCAGATTGCCTCGGCGGAGGGTGAGAGCGCAGCAAAATCAGTGCCAGAGGATGCGGTCTCTGCTGCCGCCGCATCCTCTGAAGCAGTCGCCGCGCCAGAGTTCGCCAGTGTACGCGCATCGCAAATGGCGAATCTGCGCGGTGGGCCCGGTACGAGCTATCCAGTGCTCGGCCAAATCAACCCTGGCGCTTACTACAAAATTCTGGGTAAGAATGAACAGGGTGATTGGTGGCAGGTTGAAATGACCGATGGCCAACCTGGTTGGGTCATTGGTCAATTGGTGACAACCGCTGGCGATACCGGTGCGATTGCAATTGCCGAAATTCCAGAAGCCCCCGCACCTGCCGAACAAGTCGCGGCCCCAGCAGAAAATGCACCAGCGACTTCTGCCCCAGCCGCGCCAGTGGCGGTTTCGGGTGGTGGCGCAGGCTTTGGCTATGGCGTTCAGGCGCACATGGTCCATGCAGGCAACGAAGCCAAAGTCATGGCCATGACCCAAGGCATGAGCTTTGGTTGGGTCAAACAGCAAGTCGAATGGAAAGTCTTTGAAGCTAGCCAAGGACAGCGCGACTTTGGGGCGCTAGAAGGCATTGTAAATGCAGCCAATGGGGCTGGCATTAACCTAATGTTTAGTGTGGTGAATGCGCCCGCTTGGGCACGCGAACCCGGCCATGATGGCAGTGTGGGCGGCCCTTCGCAAAATCCGCAGGCTTATGGTGATTTTGTGGGTGCCTTGGCGAGTAAATATTGTGGCACCTCACTCAAAGCGATTGAAGTATGGAATGAACAAAATCTGCATTATGAATGGGGTAATAAACCACTCAATGCGGGTGAATATGTCCAACTGTTAGCAGCTGGCTATAATTCGATCAAAGCAGCCTGCCCATCTATGACCGTGATCAGTGGTGCGTTGACCCCGGCTGGCAACAATGGCAGCTTGGCAATGGACGATTTCGCCTACCTGGAGCAGATGTTTCAGGCTGGTGCCAACAACTATTTAGATGCAGTCGGCGCCCATCCCAGCGGGTACAATGTGCCACCGTGGGCCACCACAGACACGGCCTGTGCTGAAATTCAGAAGACTGGCAACAGCTTCAACGGTGCATGTGATTCACCCCATCACTCATGGAGCTTCCAAAGCACGATGTTGGGCTACCGCAACATTATGAACACCTATGGCGCCGGTGGCAAACGCATCTGGGCAACCGAGTTTGGCTGGGCAGCCGGCGGTGCATTCCACCCAGCCTATGCCTATGCCAATGACAATGATTATAACGAACAGGCCGAATGGACTGTCCAAGCCTATCAGATGATGCGCGATTGGGGTTGGGCTGGACCGGCGTTCCTCTGGAACCTTAACTTCCGCGTGGTTGCCAATGGCACCGAAAAGGCGCAATGGGGGATTGTGGATCCTGGTTGGGGCCCGCTACCAGCCTATAACGCGCTAGCCGCAATGCCAAAGTAGAATCGAGCTTTTGCGGCGCGCCGATAGCGCTGCACTGTTGTACCATACCAAGTAAAAAAGCCGGAGACGCTTTTGTGCCTTCGGCTTTTTTTCACCCGGATTACCCCTGCATAGGCGGCTTTAACCCCTTTGCTGCGGCTCGGATAATTATGTTTTGCCCTCCAATTTGTCATAAATTTCCTTCTGTTTTACGCTATAGTCCGCCTAGTAAATCATCCAATTTACCCAAAGAGGATCTTTCGATGAGGAAATCAGGTAGTAATCTACCCTCCATCTATCCCCTATACTTGTGTGTATGTGGCTTGATCGTTGGGTTTATCTTTTCATTGCAGCCCCAACCTGTCTTTGCCCACGCCAACGCTGCCCCGCTGCGCCAATCGTCAACCGATTTTGTTGTGACAGTTACCGTTGCGCGCTTGAATGTACGGCAGGGCCCAGGCGTCCAACATGCAGTGATCGCCAAGTTGACCCAAGGCACACAAATCAACGTGACCAGCCAGAGTGAGGCTGGTGATTGGTATCGTGTAGCACTAGATGGCGGGGCAGAGGGCTGGATTGCGGCCAACTATGCAGCCCGTGCCGATGGGGGGAGCGCGCTCCTAGCAACCACGGCCCCGACGGCTGCGCCTACGGTTTCCGCATCAGAGGAAAGCGATAATACGGCGTCAGCCACCACCCCCACCGCGTACACAACACCGGCGCGTATCAATATTCGCCGTGGCCCGGGCGCCAATTATGCGGTTGCGACTTCGGTGGCGGCGGGCACGGCATTGGAAATTCTGGCCTTAAATCCTGCTGGCGATTGGTACCAGGTGCGCCTGGCTGGCCAAGCGGAGCCGGTTTGGGTACTCGCCGCGCTGACCAGAACAACCGGTGCACTGAGTGGTGTACCACGCCTGACCACCGATCAACTGCCAGCCGTACCGGCCGCGGCGGCCTCATCGGCTGCAGCCGCAGCCGGGAATGCCCCGCCGCCCGCGGGTGGGGGTTCCTTTGCCTATGGTATTCAGATCAATGCCTGGCAGGGTGATGTCAATGGCTCGGCGGCCATGACCAAAGAGCTAGGCTTTCCGTGGGTGAAGCAACAGGTACGCTGGGAATTTGTGGAAGACTCACCAGGCGCGGTCAACTGGACGGAGATGGATCGGATCATGGATGTGATGACCGGCAACAATCTACAGGTTCTCTTTAGCGTGGTTACATCGCCCCAATGGACCCGTCCCGATAAACCTGGCACCGGTGGCCCTCCCAACGATTTTAATTTGTTTGCCAACTTTACGGGCCAAATCGCCAGCCGCTACTGTGGACGATTGGGCGCGATTGAAGTGTGGAATGAGCAAAATCTGCAGCGCGAGTGGGAAGGCTTGCCGCTTGACCCAGCCCTATACATGGATCTTTTGCGCCGCGCCTATACATCGATCAAAGCCGCTTGTCCCTCGATGATTGTGGTCAGCGGCGCGACGACACCGACGGGCAACAGCCCCATCGCGGTTGATGACATTGACTACTTACGCGGCATGTATAACAATGGCCTGGCGCGCTACAGCGATGCGATTGGCGTCCACCCCAGCGGCTATGGCAATCCTGCCAATGCTACCTTTCAAGACTGGGAGGCCGGTCGTTATAATGCGCCGTCACACGTAAACCATCGTAGCTTCTACTTCCGCAGTACCATGGAAGAATCACGCCAGGTAATGATCGCGTATGGGGATGTCAACAAACGCTTGTGGCCAACCGAATTTGGCTGGGCCTCCAGTGTATCACCCCATGCTGGCTATGAATATGCTGGCTATATCAGTGAAAGTCAGCAAGCACAGTATATTGTGGAAGCCTACCAGATGATGCGTAACTGGGGCTGGGTGGGCGCGACCTTTCTGTGGAACTTGAACTATAACTATGGCGAAATGGCCCAGTTTAGTATTATGGGCAAGCCAGCGTTTGAAGCGCTGAAAGGGTTGCCGCGCTAGCATTGCGTGTACGTTTAAATTGAATCTACCCAGGGCGCACTGTGCCTTCTGCATACCTACGAAAGCTTGAGGAACGATCATCTATGAAAAAACTGATTAGCAGTTGTATGCTAGGCGTACTCTTATTACTATCGGGTTGTGGAACTGGTCCCGGTCCCGAAGCGACACCCACCCCGACAAAGACACCCCTCGGCCAGACGGGCAGCGAGCAGCCAGCACCCACCGAAACGCCCGTCCCAGTAGAACAGCCGTCCGATAGCACAAATACAACACCGGTGGCGACAGAACCAGCCGCCCCCGCCGTGGACCCGACAGAACCACCGGCGGAAATCGCGGTCATCAATGCAACCCAACTGAATATTCGCAGTGGGCCCAGTACAACAGATACGGTTGTGCGCATGGTGAATGAGGGTGACGAATTTACTGTGATTGGCCGCAGTGATGACGGTGCCTGGGTGCAAGTTGCCGAGAATGGCCAGCCCCTGGGTTGGGCCGCGGCGGAGTTTGTCACGATACAACAGAGCACACGAGACAGCAGTGGGTCAACCGCCAATGGGCCAACGCCAACTCCCCAAGGCGGTGGCGCGCCAGCGCTATCGAGCAGTATGCTCAGCCCCGACTTTGGTACACAGGCTTTTCTCTGGTGGAAAGAAGAAGTGGCCGACCGTGATCTGAAACTCATCGAGGATGGCGGTTTTAATTGGGTGAAGCAGACCTTTGCCTGGGAAACGATTGAAACCACCGGCAAGGGCCAGTTTGATTGGGCACGCGCCGATCGCGTTGCCCAACATGTGCGTGATCATAACCTGAAATTGATCGCCCGCCTGAGTAGCGATCCCGAATTGACTACCTTCTGGGCGGGCGCGCCACCGCAAAACATTGATAATTTTGCCGACTTTGCTTTTGCGTTGGCGAGCCGCTATAACTGTTCTGCCCAGGCCGTTGGCTGTATTCACGCCTACCAAATCTGGAATGAGCCGAACTTGGGGCGCGAGTGGGGGTTCAAGCGGCCCAATCCCGCCCAATATGCTGAAATGTTGCGCAAGACCTATGCCGCTATCAAACGGGGCAATCCCAATGCGATTGTGATTAGCGCGGGCATGGCCCCCACCGGCGATAATAATGATGCTGCTATGCCAGACGATCTCTTTTACGAAGAGATGTATAAGGCTATGGGCAACAGCAACGGCCACTTTGACATGCTCGGCGTCCATGGAGCCGGTTTCGCCGCCCCGCCCGAACTCGATCCAGCCGAAGCCGCGGCTGATAAGGCCAAATATGGCGGCTATCGCTTCTTTGCCTTCCGCCATGTAGAAGACATCCGCGCGATTATGGTGCGCTATGGGGACACGAACAAACAGGTGGTACTGCTCGAGTTTGGCTGGACTTCGGATTCGGTCAATGCTGCCTATAAGTGGCATGGTGCCGACGCCGGTATTACCGAAATGGTGCAGGCCGATTATCTAAAGCGTGCCTATGCCTATGCCGCCGCCAATTGGCAGCCCTGGATCGGCCTGATGAGCTTGTTGACCATGCCCAATATCGATTGGTTGGAAGATGGTAATCCAGAGGATGAAGAACAGTACTGGTGGGCGATTATGAAGCCGGGCTATCCAGATCTGTATTGGCGTGCTGCTTATATTGTGCTCTGTATTGAATTTAATGCGCAGAAAGGCACCATCTGCCCGTACGATCCGAATCGCTAGACGCAGACAAGTAACAGGGTAGCGGGACACCATGATTGCGTCCCGCTACCCTTGTTCGCCTGCTATACTCAAAACAGCATGAAAACCGGAGTTTGATGTAGCAATGATCAGCGTGCCGGGGAGTGCCCAGGAAAAGTTCTCAGTAGAGATCTACAGTTGGGCAGTCCCCGGCACGCTATAGC
>DAOTTR010000854.1:0-5936 GCA_034437715.1 Caldilineaceae bacterium | reverse complement strand
CAGGGATCGATTGCGGCGGTCATTTCGACCTCGAATACGACACCACCATACACGCTGAACGCGTGGAATCCGGCTGGAATTTACAATAGTGTGCTCAATGGCCCGCTGCTGGGGCCGATTACGGTAGCGGCGGGGGTGGCTGTGGGTAGCAATGTACAGTATTAGATTAGCTGCCCGATCACGTCCGACATCGCCTGATCAGAATATACCTGCGGTTCCGAAGGATTTTTGTTTTCAAGGCGATAAATGCAGAAACGCAAGAAAGAGACGCAAGATGTTGCGTCTCTACCGCAGGCAAAAGGGGGTGGCGGTCGCCACCCCCTTTTTTAATGACGCAAAAAATCGCACGTTGGGTTCATTGTGTAGGTCATATCCTACATAAATCAGGGCTTATTTCCTACAAATCTGACACGCACGGATCACAAGTTTGAGTTTTCTTTCTAATTTGGGGATTGACAGGCGCTTATAGTTTATGATGATCTAAACGCAACAAACATAACTGCCATGATAGGAGAAGCTCAAATGAGAAAGCTGACTACCGGTCAGGCGGCAGAACGGCTACAGTTCTCCAAGCAAACCGTGTTGCGTTTGATTCGCGCTGGCGAGTTGAGAGCGGAGCGGATACAGCCAGGGGCTCAGTATCGCATTCTTGAAGACGATCTAACTGAGTATGCTGAGCGACGCGGCGTAACGTTGTCGCCTGATCAAGAAAAATAAAATCGCCCCGAACGTTAGCTGGTCAGCTGACCGGAGCGATTAATACGAACATTAACAACCAAATAGGTCGTAAATGTCAGGGCGCTTGAAGGGGCTCGAACCCTCAACGTCCAAATCCACAATTTGGTGCTCTACCATTGAGCTACAAGCGCCATATAAATTCTGTGTCTCTCTTTAATTCACCCACAGTCGTGAATCCACAATTTGGTGCTCTACCATTGAGCTACAAGCGCCATGACAACTGGACAAGGCAATTTAATTAAAATGCCGGGGTGATGCTCCACCCCGGCATAGCTGGGGGACAGGGATTCGAACCCCGATTGACGGATTCAAAGTCCGTAGTCCTGCCATTGGACGATCCCCCATTAACGGTAAATGGCTAAGTTAGGAATACCGAGTTAACCACAGACAATTAATTATTACGCATGATTGTTACAAAGGTGCCGAGACCCAGACTTGAACTGGGGACACCAGCATTTTCAGTGCTGTGCTCTACCGACTGAGCTATCTCGGCAAAAAAGCCGACCTGTTGGCCAGCTTGTAGAGCGGGCGATGAGATTCGAACTCACGACCTTCTCCTTGGCAAGGAGACATTCTACCACTGAACTACGCCCGCATCTGTCTGACTGACGTTTCTTAGTATAATTTCTTAGCGACTTTTTGTCAAATTCAGGGGCAACTCAATCGCTTTTTTAAGCTTTATAAGAATTTTTAAAGCGCTCTCTAAAGACCTTCAGGTGGACCCGGTCGGATTCGAACCGACGATCTTCTCCTTGCAAAGGAGACGCCTTCCCGCTAGGCCACGGGCCCATATATGCCGACGAGAGGACTCGAACCTCCACACCTTGCGGCAATAGATCCTAAATCTATCGCGTCTGCCAATTCCGCCACGTCGGCTTGAAGAGACTTCACTAGTATAGCCGACCCAAGCTGATTATGCAAAATTGCTGGGTACAATTCGGAGCCACAATCGGCAAACCTACATAAACACAATTCATATCGGAGCGGATATCATACCCCCGATTCTGTTTGCTATGACAAACATCATAACAATACCGTCATCTGTCTCAGGCACCCAAAGGTGCTGGCGGTTCATGGTTTGCTGAGTGTTACTCAGCATTGCCCGCACCGCTGCGACGAGATCTTACTATCCACCTTGCCCCACGTTCGTCTATCCTATTACAGATAGAACAAAGCTTGGCGACAAAGCAGGCACCAAGACCCACTCGCCTTGCTCTCAGTTGCACGCTCGCCTAGCCGGTTCCATTACTGGCCCCGCTGGTAGGCTCTTACCCCACCGTTTCAGCCCTTACCCCAACAACCGACACCCTATCAGGTGCAACTTGCTGCGGCGGGAATGCTCTCTGTTGCGGTTGTAGTCAAACAGCCGAAGCTGCCCGCCCTCACTTACTGTTTCGTGAGGCAACCTTGCCAGCCAATCGGAAGATCGCCAGCGGAGAGTCGGGAAGTTCCTCTACTGGATCATGCTTACACATGCCAGCAGCGACGGTTACAATCCGCTCCGATAAGTCACTATCAGGATATGTAATTATTAAACTACAAGCCTGCGACACGCCGCATAAGCAGCCCATCATGGGGAGCAGCGTACCATGAAGCCAGGGAAATGTCAAATTTGACCGGAAATTTGGCGACCGCTAACCCGCTGGCGGCGCTAGATCGATCTCGGGCTGGCGTGGCCCTTCGACCCACACTTGCCCATCCGACCAGTTTTCCTGCTTCCAAATCGGCACAATGGCCTTGAGCCGTTCAATTGCATATTGACACGCCTCAAAACAGCCATCGCCGCGGTGGGGGGTTGCCACGGCGATCAAGACACTGGCTTCGCCCACTTCACAGCGTCCAATGCGGTGCAAAATACTCACCGCCTGCACCTTGGGCCATTTGTGTTGGATTTCATCACCGATCTGGGCCAACATGCGCTCGGCCATGGCACCATAGGCTTCATATTCCAGAAAATCAGTGCTGCGTGCCCCATCGTCGGTTGCCGTTTCGCCGCGCACCATGCCCGCAAAGGTGGTAATCGCACCACAATCGGGGCGACCCACACGGGCAGCAACATCATCCAGCAACAGCGGTTGATCGGTGATTTCAAAGCGTTTACGGGCGTTTGTCACTTCAGATCCTCCAGAAACCGGTGGAAAAATTGCCACCACATCATTTTCTTTGAGCAGCGTATCGCGTTGCGCATATTCTTCATTCACCGCGGCATAGATGGTGCGTTGGCCCAGGTTCAGTTGCGGCTGGGCATCGGTCAATAATGTCAGCAAATCGCCCAGGTTGGCACCGCCCGGCAGCTCTACCACCCGCTCTTTCCAACCCGCCAATTGACGCAGCGTGGCAAATAATAAGATCTTCACTTCCATCCGACCACTCCTACGTTGATAGATAGACCCGTCATCCTTGCTCCTCCCGTTGCCATTCACCCGACTTGCCACCTTGTTTTTCCAGCAGTTGAATGTTGCCAATGGTCATGCCCTTTTCCAACGCTTTGGCCATATCATAGATGGTCAGCGCGGCCACGCTCACGGCGGTCAACGCCTCCATCTCCACCCCCGTCTGTCCATTACAGCGCACGCTGGCAGTGATCAGCACACGGCTTTGTGCTTCGTCGATCGCGAATTCGAGTGCGACTTTGGTCAACAGCAAGGTGTGGCAAAGCGGGATCAAATCGGGCGTGCGCTTGGCCGCCATAATGCCGGCAATGCGCGCCGCCGCCAACACATCGCCTTTGGGTAGATTGCCATCGCGAATGGCCTGCAAGGTGGTGGGCCGCATGCGGATTTCACCCTGGGCCATGGCTGTACGGGTGGTAATGGTTTTGTCGCCCACATCGACCATGGTAGCATTGCCGCGCTCGTCGAGGTGGGTCAATTGCGTAGACATAGTACACCTTTATTGGTCAGAAAGTTTCGTTGTAGCGTAATGTGGCTATCATACTACAGAAAGCGTGAAGCGTGCGTGAGTCAGGTTTCAATGTCACCCAGCGCGCCTCACCGCGCATGTCAGTGCAGTTCGCCAATCACCAGCGCCGACACCACCGCGCCCACGGGCAATACGCCTTCGGCTTGGGGCAGTTCCAGCAGGGCATTGGCTGTGCGCATACTGAGCAGGCGGCTACTGGACTGGCTGCCCGTGCTGGTGGCTAGATAGCCACCATTGCCACTGTTAAGCGAGTCGTCCCACACGAGCGTGGCCCGGTGATATTCCGGTCGATAACCATCCATGGGCAGCGGCTGGGCCAAATGCGCTTGCACCCTGGGCAGATGTGGATCGGGCCACCCCGCCAATTTACGCAGGGCTGGCACCACAAACAGATAATAGGTGACCAAGCTACTCACCGGATTGCCGGGCAGGCCAAAGACCAATTTCGGTTGGCCATCGATCAGCACCGTCGCAAAGGTCAGCGGCTTGCCGGGTTTCATGCGGATGCGGCCAATATGCACTTGGCCCCGGCGTTCCAGCAGCGGCTTGATCAAATCCAATTCGCCCATGGAAACACCGCCCGAGGTCAACAGCACATCGGCTTCGTGTAAGCCCCGTTCGACTTTTTCTTGAAGAACGGATTCCGTGTCGGCGGCAATGCCCAGATCGAGCGGGACGCCACCCGCGGCCAATACCGCGGCCTGCAACATAAAGCGATTGCTATCGCGAATCTGCCCCGGCCCAATTGGCTGATCGGGATCAACCAATTCGTCGCCGGTGGAGAGGATCGCCACACGCGGACGGGGATACACCTGCACCTGTGCCGCGCCCACCGTGGCGAGCAAACCAATCTCGGCGGCACCCAGGTGTGCGCCCGCATCCAATACCGTTTCACCCTGCTGAATATCTGAGCCAACGGGCCGGATATCGGCACCTGCGCGCACTTGTTGATGAACGCGCACGCGGCGCGTGCCATTGCGCGTCGGCAACAATTCCGTCTCTTCCACCATGACCACAGCATCTGCGCCGGCCGGCAAGGGCGCGCCGGTCGTTATATAGGCCACTGTGCCCGCTGCGACTGTAAAATCGGCCATGCGTCCCGCCGTGGCATCGCCGATCACGGTGTAGTCACCGGGCCCTGCCGCAGCGAGCACGGCATAGCCATCCTTGGTCGAGGCGGGAAAGGGTGGCAACGGTTCGGGCGCACGCACGGTTTCGGCCAAGACTAACCCCACAACTTCGGGCAACGGCGTCAACCGGGCGGGCAAAGGCTGGGCTTGTTCCAAGACAATCGCCAGTGCATCGGCCACAGGCAACATGGGATAAGCTGATTCTACAGACATAGCAACATCCTTTATGAGCTAGGCTTGGTTCGGTTACGCAGCCAGCGCACGACAAATAAACTCAACCTCGTTGCCATCGGGGTCATCCACATACATGGTGCGGCTGGCCAACACCGGATGTTTGCCACTGCGCGGTTGGATCCCCGCATCGACAAAGCGTTGATGCTGCACATCAAATTCGTCTTCGGGGATCTCAAACGCCAGATGATGCAGTTGATAGCCACGCGGCTGTTGCTGAATTTCGGCCGGTTTGGGCACCAACACGATCATCTGAGGGATGCCCGCATGACCTTCGCCCGCCTGGAGAAAGACGTTGGGCAAGGTGGGCGGCGAGATGATGGGCAAGCCCAGCAATTCATGATAAAAGTGTACAGCCGCAGACTTATTTGCAGTCCACAGCACAATTTCGGCAAGGCCAACAATGTGGGCCATGATTGGGTCTCCTACTGTTTCACGTATTTGCCCTGCATAATCCATTGCAAACATAGATCATTCGGTTCGCTGCCCGCACAGCCATCAATGGACAGCGCTCATCAGCAACGCCAGCTGCACGGTTCCGCCTGTGGGACCACGCCGACATGCTGTCCACCTATAATACCACAAATATGGATGCCATGCCCATCAACATCGGTCGTTACGTCACTGCCATTAAGTTAAGGATTGCTAAAAACTATCTATTACGCCAACGTTAAATTTCATCACCTGCTGCGCTGCATGAATTCAGCGCCTGGGATAGAAAACGTGTTTAAACACGTTTGCCGTCGCAGGTACTGAATTCACGCAACACGAATTTAACCTTGTCGTACGATTCAGACTACTAGTACAATTAGGCATAAATAAGCGTAACAATTAAATAGAAAGAGCCTTGCCTTTGTAAGTCCATTTGAAGGGTTTTGCCATCGTACGATTGAAGTAGTCAACAAAGGCAAGAAC
>DAOTTR010000853.1:0-18017 GCA_034437715.1 Caldilineaceae bacterium | reverse complement strand
ATGCAGTAGGGGCGGCTTGCCGCCGCCCGTTCGCAGCGAGCCAAACGCGGGGCGGCTGCAAGCCGCCCCTACGCATGATTTTGTTTGGCAAGCGCTGGATACTTATTGCTTTGCAAGCGCCTTACGATCCAATAGAGTGGATACTGAAACGGCTACCCGCCACCGCGCCACCCGCACAGAAGATCATCCCATGCCGAACTGTCGTAGCGGCTAACCCATCGCGCGATTTCCTGCTGTTTGCGACAACGCGCCGCATCAGGTATAGTATGGGGCAATCATTCCCTACAACATGCCTTTTGGAGCAACAGCGTTTATGACTTTGATTACCATTATTGGGCGCGGTCATGGGGGGACGCGCGCCATGTCGCACACCTTGCAGGCCAGCGGCGTCTATATGGGCCATCCGCTCAATGTGTCGGGAGATTTGCTACCCCCCCAGGCGATGTATGAAGCGTGCCGCGTCATGGCGCGCCATGTGCAATGGCTAGGCGGCCTGCAGTGGGACTTTCGTGCCCTCCACACCATGCCCATTCCCGCTGAATTTACCACGTTGATCGAACGTTATCTGACCAATGTAACCAACGCCCCGGCCCTGCATAAGGGCTGGAAGATCCCCGAGACGACCCTGGTTTTTCCGTGGATCGTGCGTCTGTTTCCCGACATCAAGTATATTCATTGGGTGCGCAACCCGCGCGACAATATCCTGGCGCGCCACATGACCGATGATCTGCGCGATTTTGGCATCGACTATCCCCAAACCGACGATGAGCGCTTGCGCCGCGCGATTTCCTGGCAATATCAATACGCGTTAGTCAAAGCGACACCCAAGCCAGCCAACTGGATCGTGGTGCGTTTTGAAGATTTTATTCAGCAACAACCGGCAACCCTGGCGCGCCTGAGTGACTACCTGGGCATCCCCATGACCTCGATCACGGTGCGCGCCGAATCGGTCGGTCGCTATAGTGGGGTGGATGGCGTCAGTTACTTTGATCTGCTAGACGAAGGGATGCGCGCCTATGGTTATGATATTCCGCAAACCGCCCCATCAACGCCGATTCAAGCAACGCCTGTCCAGTCTGTACCACCAAAATCTGTGCCATCAACACCTACCACACCCAACCCTAGAGGAGAGAAACCGACAATGGCTTCTAGTGTACGCAAGGGGACGCGCAAACGCCGCCCCAATATCATCTTGCTGGCCATCGACTCGCTGAGCGCGGGCCACATGAGCAGCTATGGCTATGAGCGCTTGACCACGCCCCACATGGATCGCTTTGCCCAAGGGGGCACCCTCTTTGAAAAGAACTTCAGCCCCAGCGTGCCTACCACGCCGGCCTATGCGTCGATGCTCACCGGGCGCGACTGTTTTGGCACCCAAGTGGTGGCCCTGCGCCACAAAGGCCCGCTGCGCGCCGAAGTGCCCACCTTGCCGGAAATCCTGCGCGCGGAAGGATATGAAACAACCTGCGTTGGCTTCAGTGGCAATCCTTCATCGCGCGGTTTTGATAATTATTTGACCTTTCCTGGTTGGGGTAGCTGGAATGAGGGACGCAGCCCCAAGGCGCAAAATCTTAATGATGTCGCCATCCCTGAATTGGATCGGTTCGTCAAGGGGCGCAAGCCATTCTTCCTCTTCTTGCGCCACATGGATCCCCACGCGCCTTACTTGCCCCCGGCCCCCTATGAGCGCGCGTTCTATCATGGCAATGAGACCGACCCCAAGAATAAATCTATGGAGCCGGTGATGGATTTCAAACCTTTCTGCGACTTCTTCGCCAGTTGGATGCCACCCGGCATCACCGATAAAGAGTATGTGATCGCTCAATACGATGGCGCAGTGGCCTATATGGATGCCTGTATCCAGACCATTTTTAACGCGCTGGAGGCCCAGGGCATTCTCGACGAAACCATTGTTGTCATCAATGGCGACCACGGCGAGACACTTTACGATCACGAGTGCTGGTTCGATCATCATGGCATGTACGACAATGTGCTGCATGTGCCGCTGATCATCCGCTACCCAGGCAAGGTACCCGCAGGCACGCGCGTCAAAGGCTTCACCCAACATAAAGATCTGGTGCCCACCTTGCTCGATCTAGCCGAGATTGAGCGCACGGATCTCACCTTTGAAGGGCGCAGCCTCTTGCCCCTCATGAATGGCGAAGTGCCGTCGTTCGAGAGCGAGTTCTACATCACCGAATGTACCTGGATGCGCAAACATGGCTGGCGCACGCCGCAGTGGAAACTCATGGTCGCGCTGGAGCCAGACTTTCACTTCAAACCCGCCGTGGAACTCTATAACCTGATCGAAGATCCGCTGGAGAACAACAACTTGGCCGAAAGCCAACCGGCGCTTGTTGCCATGTTGCGCGACCGCATGAACGCCTGGGTCACCAAACGCGAATCCGAAACTGGCTTTCCCAACCCCATGGATCATCAGGGCGATTGGCACGGTCACGAAGACGTTGGTCCCTTCAAGACCTCGCAACAGGCGTATGATACGATGCACATTGGCGACCCTGCCCAAGCTGCGCGCCTGCAATCCAAATCGCGCGACTAATGATTGGCTAGCAAAAACCTTGCGGGAAGCGGCAGGAGGTTGTTGCCCTTCCCGCAAGGTTATCTGCTGCTGCGGCGTATACAATTGAAAGGAGCGGAAGCGATGAGTGCCAAGATCGGCATCGGCGTGATCAGCTTTGCCCACGGCCATGCCCATGCCTACTGTCAACGCATGCTGGCCTATGCGGATGTCAAGCTGGTGGCCTGTTGGGATGATAATGCAACGCGCGGGCAAGAAGCTGCCGCCCAGTATGGCATGACCTATCACGCCCATGTGGAAGCGGTGCTCAATCATCCGGACATTCAAGGCGTGATCATCACCTGCGAGACCAACCGCCATGCCGAGATGGTCTTAGCCGCGGCGGCCGCGGGCAAAGATATTCTCTGCCAGAAACCCATGGCCCTGACGCTGGCCGACTGTGATCGCATGGCCGCGGCGGTGGACAAAGCCGGCGTGCGCTTGATGATGGCCTACCAGATGCGCCGCGATCCGTCGAATATCAAGATGAAAGAAGTGCTGACCAATGGCACGCTCGGCCAGATCAGCCTCTTCCGGCGGCGCCATGCCATTCCGGTTTTGCTCAATCCGGGCTTTGTCAATGGGCTAACGCGCTGGCATTTCGACCCTGCAAAGAATATGGGCATGTTCATGGATGACGCGTCGCACGCCACCGATCTGATCCACTGGATGATGGGCAAGCCGATCAGTGTGATGGCCGAAATCCAGAACACCATCACCGATTTCTCGCCCGACGACACCGGCGTGGCGATCTATCGCTTTGCCAGCGGGGCTATGGCGATTTTGGTCAACTCCTCGGTCACCTTGGCGGCAGAAAATACCACGGAAATTTACGGCGATCGAGGTACATTAATTCAAAACCATGACGATTCGCCTTCTACCACACCACCCCTACCCCCTGGCGCAATCAATCTGAAGCTTTGGACCCAGACCAATCCTGCCTGGCAAGATTTGGGCATTCCTATTCCCGCTAGCCACGGTGAACGCATTGCTGGCGTGCCGCGCGCCTTTATCGATTGCCTGCAACAGGATATCGCGCCCGATGTGACCGCCGCCGATGGCCGTGTCTCGGTGGAAATGGTGTTGGCGGCCTATCAATCGGCCCAAACCGGCCAACGGGTGACTTTCCCGCTGGCCTATTGATCCACAATTGCTGGATTCGCGGCCATAAGCGCTTCCGCCACCGCCCAAACACGCGGCAAGGTTTGCTTGATCGCCGCGCCACGCGCGTACAAATCAGCCGGCGATGCGATGCCCAGATCACCCAGTAGTGCGCGGTAGCCAGGGCTAAATTGCGCTTGTGTCGCTACGGGCGCATCCGCGTAAAACACTTTCTGACAGCGCGAATAGGTGGCGACCATCCAGAAGATCGCTTCCCGCTGATCGCCGTGCGCAATCAGCGCGCGGCTGCCGTCGATCGCGATGGGGCGGGCATTCTGATTGATGTCTGCCGCAAAAAAGAAGGGCGTCTTGATGATCGATGCGGCGGCATCGAAGGCCGCGGCGAGCGCGGTCAGATGCTCGGTGGCGCGCCTCTGGCTCATCTGGGTACAGCCCAATAGATCTAGCAGCGTCGGATAAAAGTCCAAACGTTGATACGCTGCCAGCAAGTCGCGCGCGGCCCCATAGCGCTGGCGCACCGTCGGGTTTTTCAGGCCGGCCACCAGCAGGATATGCGTTGTCACCCCGGCGGCAAATAGCCAAGCCATCACCTGATCATGAAATGGCTGCGCTTCGTTCATTGATTGAAGATTTTGCAAGACATTGTTGCGGGCGTGTTGGCAGCGCTGCTCGACCCATCGCCGGTTGGCATACGCTTGGGCCACCACGGCTTGGAGTTCGGTCAACCTGCCCGCTGGATCGGCAATAATGCCCGGCTGGCGAAAACTCCCCGCCAAGTGATAATTGCCCAGAACCTGTTCCGGCGACTGCACCTGATCGCGTGGCAGATAGGAAACTTCCAGCAGTACGCCGTGATAACGAAACTTACCTAATTTATCAGCGGGCACCTCGTTCTCAAATACGATCATAATATCCAGATCAGAGGTCACGGGCAGGGTCGCCTCAGTGGGGAGCCAATTGGTTGAACCGTGGTAGAAAGCGCCCACAAAGCCGGGCAGTTTGCTGCCTTCGTCCAGTATCCATTGGTGCGCGATTGCTTTGGCCGCTTTAACAAGCATAATCACCTCGTTCGTGAAGTCTGGTCGGATTGATAGGCGATCTCTAAAACGCTGCCGGGCCGAAAATTTGAGGTCAAATAGTATAGCGATTGGGCGCGGTCTTCGGCACTGCCCCTGTCCGATAAGAGTTCCTCGCAATAGACGGCAATGTCTTGGATGATCCGTTCATAGCGATAATAGGCCAGCGCTACGCCATCGAGCTGCGTTGCGCCATAGACCTGATAGAAGAGGATTTCCTCTTGCTGGGGCGTATGCCAGCCACCGGCCAGACCGCCGCCAACAAACATCAAATCCCGCTCCTTGGGCGCCAGAATCAGCGTATCCCAATCGACAATGTACAAAGTGCCGGTGGGCGTAATCAAGAAATTGCCCGCGTGCAGATCGGCATGGCACACGATATATTCAGGCGCTTGCACCTGTAAGATCTGTGCCAGCCGGTCGGCACGCGCAACGAGATCGCGAATTGCCGCGCGTTTGGCCTGCACAAGCGTGGCGGTTTGGTTGGCAACTGGCTCGTCAAATAGTTCCGTGTCAACCCGCTGGAGCGCTACTTGCACACTTGCGCGCCATAGCGGCGTATAGGTTTCCTGCTGAATGCGATGCATGATCGCTGGCGGGATAGCCGCTGTGTGCATACGTTGCAGCGTCGCACCAAATTCGCGCCAGTGGTGCTCTGTCAAAGGAACTTCATACGCATTCTGCCCCGCGACAAATGGGTACAAAATGACCGTGAACGCCTCCAGGCTGGCCCAAAGTTGTCCGGTTTGGGTGGCCAGTGGTGGGATGATCTGCGCAATACCCTGGTCGCTAAGCCATTTGGGCAACGTCACCGCGGCTTCGGCAAAGGGGCCGCGGCGCAACTTGAGAAAGTAGGGCGTTGCATCTGTCGCGACAACACGATAGACTGCCGTGTTCAGATCGGCGCCCAGCGGCAGAAACGCAACGTGCTCGACACGCAAGCCATAGGCAGTTTGCAAACAAGTGATGATTTTTTCGTCGGGCAGATCGGGTTTTTCGAGCATAGATACATGCGTTTTCTATAGGAGTAGACCACAAATGTATTAGACATTATCAGGAATAAGATATCTAGTAGATCCCGGCGTAAATAAGGTACCCTATTTTTACCATGATGTACACGAGTAACGTGCCTGATTAACGGCCGTGGTATCTACGCCCAACTGTACTAGCCGCGTAGGGGCATGCGGTGGGCGGCGACTTGAACTGGATTCTTCGCAATTAACCATTGCCGCCGCCCACCGCATGCCCGTACTGTTTATTCCCGATAATGTCTATTGTCGGACACGATGATCATCTGCAATATTGTGGTCTACTGATTCTCGCAGTGGGACAGGACGATTATTGAATTTCGATCTGCCACGAACCGGCCCGGACTGCACCGTTATTCGCTTTGGCTACAGCAATTAAGGTATATAGGCCCGACTGAATCGATGCTCCATTCGGCCAACGATAGTCATTCTCGGCAAAGGAATAGACTGTACATCCGTCATTGCCGCCAAAGGCACAATAGGGAGGGGTGCTTTCCGGGCTTTGCTTATGATAGACTTGTGTGCCCTCAGCATCATAGATCCAAAAGTCGACCCAGTCTATATCTGCGCCAGATTCTTCGCCGGCTGATGCAAAGACTTCGAAGACAAGTGCATCGGTCACAAAGGTGCCGCTATCCTCTTCGCCAATTTGGTTGATAAAGAAGTCGAACGCATTTGTCGCATTGGCGCTGCCGGGCAATTCTGGCGCATTAATTGAAAAATCAGAATTCCATGAGCCAGTTTCATCGTCACTTTCATCGGTATAGACAAAGACGCGTAATTGATAATCCCCATTCAGAATTGGGCTGATGGGAACGATATCGGGTGTATTCGATGGAGGCCACAACACGCCCGATTTCAACTCTAAAATATTGCAGCCATTTTCTCCGCCAAAGGAACAATAGGGGGCTGTTAGTTCCGTATGGTCGTAGACAACATCGCCATTATCATTACGAATGCGAAAACGTACGCGTTGAATGCCGTCGCCATCTTGCTGTGTATTCGCATCGGTTGACCATACGATTAGCCGAAAATAGATCTGGTCCCAAAAGGTTGCATCATCATCGATCATTGCTTGATCGACTAGAATGCCGTCGCTTACCAGCTCATCATCATTGCCGCCACCACCAGGTAATGGCGTGTAGGCAACCTGATAGGGGGTTGCCGTCGGGGTTGGAATGGGTGTAGGATTGGTTTTGATGGGCAATTGCTTGATATTGCCGTTGCAAGTAATCCAAGCCGAATTCGTGTAGCTCCAGCCTTCCAGCCTTCCGGCGCGCACCAGTATCCACTGATAGCCGCTAATGGTTGCCAGCGGTATCGCTTTTGCATCCTTCGGTATACGGCCAATTTTAGCATAAGTAGTTCCTGGTGCTGCACGTACATTCAGGCCATCGGCAGCAATGACTTTACACTCTGTCGGCGGGGCAGCTTGTAGGACAGTTGGATCAATGAGTAAATATAGTAAAACCGTCAAACATAGTACGAGACTACTGATCGCAACTTTGCATACTGTTCTCCACCCGTTGCTCGGTTCCCTGCTTGCGGACCCGCCGTTTTCTGTTGTTTTCATCCTGACCCTCCAATCACATCCAGAACTTGATTCTCCCAATACTGACAATAACAGCCGATTTGTTTTTCCATTGGTTCGTAGCCTGCCTCAGCCAAAATAGAGGGCTCAACATGACAGGCCCGAAATAATTCTCTGGCGCGTTGGTAATATGGCTCGGCACTCGCCTGATTTTCGTAGGTTGCCGTCAGGCTGGCTTGGGCCAGATATACCAACCCCAGGTTGTAACGAATAAAGGCCAGATAATCGAGTTTGCCAGCTTTTTCAAATTCTGGCAAGATGGTCTGAAATCCTTGATCGGCTTCTGTCAAGCGTTCCCAAATTAAATTTCGACGCTGCTCAGGCTCGGTGACTGTTGGCTCACCCCAGCGTTCTTGCAGCCCAAATTCAGCCAGTGAAAGATCTGTCCGAGCAATCATGCTCTGCACCACAGGCGACAAAAGTGACCAATCCGTGGTGGATACGGCTTGCTTCGCCGCGATATAGCTTTTGCGCGCCTCGTCTATTTGCGCAAGTGCCTCGGCATCGTTGTGCGGAACATATGCTTGGTCGATCACCGTGCTGAGGGAAAGATTGGGGGCGCAGGCCGCTACATCCCCTGCCCCTCCCTGCTGACTCAATAAATAAAATTGCACGCCATCCAAATAAACATTACCACGCCCAAGCAGCGCACTGGCATAGGTTTTGTTGAGGGCAAGCGCTTTTGCGAAGGCCTCAAAAGCTTCCCCGAAACGTTGGAGGGCAAGCGCTTCTCGCCCTTGGAAATAGAAGATTACTTCCATCCCTGCCAAGGTGCCGCCGTTCAAGATCGCTTGATGTGAATCCTCCCATTCCTTCACCACCTTTTCCGCCTCTTTGAAGATTTCGAATGCACGCGCATAATTTCCCTCGAGATCGCGCGAGAGACCGCGTACCAGCCAAACAAGCAATTGGGCCCGAATGGCTAATTCGGGATTATCATACATTCTTTCTCTATAGCCACCTTCTTCAAGTCCTATAATACGAACCGCCGATCCCAAGCGGTGAAAGCCAATCGTTGCATCTGGTTGTGAACTCACAGACTTGGCGCGGTAAGCAAAGCCAAGTTGTAAAACAGGCACACCATTGCCATGCACAAGTTGACCATAGATGACAAAATTCGCACCAATATTTTTTTTCTCATCTAGCAACGCCTCTGCCGACGTTGCATTGAGCACACCGATGGGTGGGTTGGTAGATGGACGATTTACTTTGTCATGCCAGACCAAAAGACTATCGGACTTGGGCATTGCCGTATTCAATTGCCCTGCTAGCCATTCACTCAGCCACTGGCCTACGGTATTATCTGCTAGCGGCGCTCCCTGTGCATCCACTTCTTCAAATTGAGCAACCACAATATTATAAGCAGCATCCATCTTGATCAGCACGGGTGTTGGTGTGACCGTTGGCGTCGCAGTTGCAGTCGGCGTGGCCGAAATCGTCGTGGTGATGACGCCTAGTAGGCCTGTGCCTACGATAAGCGTACTGGCGATGAGTACAATCCCTGCTGCCAATGTCCACAATAACCAACGTGGAATATTTGCCAGGATATTGATGATTTTATCCCGCCCAATAAAATCGCCGCCCTGGGTGTCAACGCCGCCTTCGACCAGCGCGCCCCCACCAGTGTCAATCTTCGGTTCTACATTTTGTGGCTCAGTTGAATCGCGCATAGAAAGCAAATTTGTGGTTTTGGGTAACGATGCAGCCGGGAACGCCGCCATCCCTGGCGGCCAGTGACGGAGACCGCCAGGGATGGCGCGGGAACCCTCTGGGTGCCCAGTGGTGAATGCGATTGGCCTGAATCGTTACGGTTTTTGTATAACCTGTAAAGCTAATAAAAGATGGTTAGTCGGTGGTATCAGTGTAGCCAGAAAACGTTAAACTATCGTTGATCAACCTTCTCCCGCAAAATCATTTTGCGGTAGTAGCTGCCGTAGGCGTATTCGATGCCACCTAATGCCGATGGTCGTAAAGATGATCAGCGTCAACCAGGATCGATGGCCCAATCACCCATTGTTTTTCTGTACGCACTGCAAAGTCAAAAGGTAACGATTCACCCCTCCCTTATCACTACCCATTACCCACATCTATGGGTAGCAGGGAGGGGGAGCGTGCCGGGGACGGCCCCAAAACATAGGGTAGTGGGATCAAGCCGCGGGGCCGTCCCCGGCACGCCTTGCCTACGGCCAACTTGTGGGTAAAGGGTAGCCCACACCCAGAGGGCGGTAGCGTTCTAGGCGCGCTCCCCGGCGCAGGGAGGGAACCGTGACCGGGTACCCTTTGGGGGTGTGGGAGGGGTAGCCTGAATCGTTACGTCAGCCGTTACAATCCCTTTGGCTGTAACACCAACCGCTGCTCGGTGATCGCGGTCACGGCTTCGCGGCTCCAGGGCATTTTGTGATAGACGCCCTCGCGCCAGAGCATGATCTGGTCGTCGTAGTTAGGGTGCATGGGGTGACCAGATTGGCCGACATTGGTGATCGTCTGGGCGCGATCCCAGGCCCCAACTTCATAGATCTGGCGGTAGCTGGCCGCGACTTGCACAAGGCCCAACGGTAGTTGCGGCGCGTGCCGGGTAACGTTGGGGCTCGTACTGTCGCCACCGACCGGCACCGGTCCACGGTTGAAGATGTTCTTTAAGAGTCGTGCACTGCCCAACGAATGGACATAGCGCACTTGATGGGCGCGCCCCCAATCCCAGCGGCGCGTGCTGTCACCCACCTCGGCGCGAATCAGACGGACGGCGCTGGTCAATGCTTCCTGGATCAACTGCTCGCGATTGCGGTGGCGACCCGTGGCGGCATCGACATACCAGAACGATTCATCATATGTGTTGAGGATCTCGAGTAGACGATTTTCGGCTTGGCCCGTAAAGCCATTCACGAGAAAGAGTGGGTTGCTGCTCATGCCATAGTAGCCCCGTTTGGCCGCGCCTAGCTTGTCGCCAAAGATCATTTCCAACAGTTGCACCAGCATGTGCTGATAGACAGTCGCCGCAATATTATCGGCATCCATGCGATAATTCCATTTGCGCAGTGCCATCAATGCGGTCTTTTCCCAGGGATCATCGCTGTTAACCAGGGTGAACCACGGGGTAAAGGCTTCGGCTAGCTTGCTCTGGTTATCGAGCTGCGTCTCCTCCATGTCGCGGATCGTGTGGCGATCTTTGCGGTTGAGCAATTCTTCAATGCGCGCCGCGCGCCAGCCGGCGTCAAACTCTACGCCCATAAAATGGGGATAGTCGTCGCCCACAAGTTTGTTGTTGGCCGTGACAATTTTGCCGGATTCCGGATTATAGAGCTGTGGCAGCTCGGCGCTGGGGATGTAGCCGTGCCAGTCGTATGCATCATCCCAGCCAGGGGCGGGCAGCAAGCCAAGATTGCGCGCGCGCAGAGGAACTTTCCCCGCCAAGCAGTAGCCAATATTGCCCCTGCCATCGGCAAAGAGCACATTTTGTGGCGGCACGGACCAGTCGGCCAGGGCATCGGAAAATTCGTGCCAGTCGTTGGCTTGGTTGAGCCGCAAAAGCGCGCGCACGGTCTGCGCCGGTTCATGACCGCTCCAGCGCAGGGCCAAGGGCATGGTTGTGGCGAGATCATTACGTGGGGCATTTTCGCTTGTCAGCAAGCCGCTGATAAGTGGGCCATGGCGCGTGATCACGACGCGCTCGACATGGGGGGTGCCGCGCCGCACCTGGATCACCTCTTCGATCACCGTCGCCGT
Source organism: Caldilineaceae bacterium (assembly GCA_034437715.1). Taxonomy (GTDB): domain Bacteria; phylum Chloroflexota; class Anaerolineae; order Caldilineales; family Caldilineaceae; genus JAHBVH01. The sequence goes on along the minus strand of DAOTTR010000853.1, from coordinate 6,899 downwards.
TTCCCACGCGCCGTTGTGCGCAAAGCGGTCGGGATTGGCGGGGTCGGGGCGCTCGATGTAGAGATCCTGCACATCGATCATGGCATTGGTCATGCCCCAGGCAATCTCCTCGTTGTGGCCGATGACCACGCCCGGTACGCCTGGATAGGAGACGCCGCTGACATTGGTATCCGGCGCGCTCAGGTGAATCTCATACCAGGCACCAGGAATTTGCACGGCCAAATGGGGATCGTTGCAGAGAATGGGACGACGATTCAGGCTGGCTTTGGGCGCAAGCACCCAGGCATTGCTGCCTTGCCCCTGGGCGACCACACCCAGCCACTGTTTGACCTCTTCATATTGATTGAGCAGCAAGCCCGCCGTGTGTTGGAGGCGCATGGTTTCTGCGCTGCCCACGCCTTCCAGCACCATAGGATTCTTGGCCGGGTAATCGGGTTCCAGTTCAGCCGCCACCACCGGATCAAGCTGTTTGAGCAGGCGCAGACGCGTCAATTCACTTTCCCAGTTGAGGCTTGATCCCCAACCCGAAACCTTCGCATAGCCAAGCGTATCGAGCGGCGTCCACAGTTCGGGCTGGACGCGCAACAAATTAAACTCGGCCCCCAGCCGACCAGGACGATGGGCAATATAGGCGTTGACCCCTTCGGCATACCATGTCAAGGTCTGGCGTGTGGCGTCGTCGAGGATTTCCAATTCCTGCTGCGCCGCCCGCCAAAAGCCGACAATGCGACTAAAGCGATCGGCTTCCAGCGCGGCTTCACCAAAGACCGCCGCCAGGGTACCGCGCGCAATGCGCCGATTTTGTTCCATCTGCCACAGGCGATCCTGGGCATGGACAAAGCCTTGGGCGCGGAAAAGGTCGGCACGATTTTGGGCATAGAGGTGTGGCACACCATGTTTGTCGCGCAGAATTTCGACGGGCGCGCTAAAGGCGGCGAGCTTGATCTCGCCTGTTTGCTGGGGGTTGCTACGCTGAATTGACCACCAGTAGAGATAGAAGAAAAACGCGCCAATCGGCAGGAGAATGAACAGGAAGATCAGCAGTAGGATCCAAATGAATGTCGTCATAGCTATGGTTCAAGTTTTATAGAGTAGCGTTCATCAACAAAGGCAGTGAAAGACTGTAGGTACGCATAGATGTGTATGGCCGTTGCCTAATCGGGCTGCAAAGCCACCTACAGTTATAGCATAGATTCTGATATAGTGTAGAATCGGAGAGAGTAGAAACCACGCACATAGTTGATAACTGGGTAGATAATTGGGAGATCACATGGCCGAGCCAACACTGACCGTTTACGGGGCGTATTGGTGCCCAGATTGCCGTCGCAGCAAACAGTTTTTGGGTGAACATCAGATTCCCTATCGCTGGGTAGACATTGAGCAGGAGCCAGACGGCGAGCGCTTGGTGATCGAGAAAAATGGTGGCAAACGCATTATTCCCACCGTTGTCTTTGACGATGGTTCATTCCTGACCGAGCCCAGTAATGCGCAACTGGCCGCCAAATTGGGCCTCAAGACCAAGGCGAATCGCAGTCACTATACCTTGATCATCATCGGGGGTGGTCCGGCGGGGTTGACTGCTGCGCTCTATACGGCGCGCGAAGCGATTGACACGTTGGTGATCGAGCGGGCCGCCTTTGGCGGGCAAGCTGCCGCCACGGAAAAGCTGGATAATCTACCCGGCTTTCCCGACAGTATTCCTGGCATTGAGTTTGCCAACCGGCTGCGTCAACAAGCCGAACGCTTTGGTGTGGAATTGCTCCAGGCGCAAGATGTGCTGCGGATTCATAGCCACGATAACTATCATTGCATCGATACGAGTGATGGCAGCGAGTATAGCGCCGACGCTGTGTTGATCACCACGGGCAGCCGCTATCGGCGGTTGGGTGCGTCGGGGGAAAGTGATTACATCGGCGCTGGCGTGCATTTCTGTGCGACCTGCGATGGTCCTTTTTACAAGGGCAAACATGTGGCCGTGGTGGGGGGTGGCAATAGCGCCGCCGAGGAAAGCTTACTCCTGACCAAGTTTGCCGATAAAGTGACATTGCTGGTGCGTGGCGATAGTTTCAAAGCCAGCCCCGTGGTGCAAGAGAGTGTGCTGGGCGATCCCAAGATTACAGTGCATTGGAACACCGAGGTGGCCGAGTTTTTGGGTGCCGATGCCAAGCTCAATACGTTGCGTCTGCACAACAACCAAAGTAATGAAGACTCGGAATTGGCAGTCGATGGTGCCTTTATCTTTATCGGCTTGGACCCCAATAGCGCTTTGCTCGAAGGCACGAATGTGCAACGCAACCAGTGGGGCTTTATTGTCACCGGGCACGATCTGGTGCATGACGGCAACCGGCCCGCTGGTTACGAACGACGCGATCCGGCCTTGTTGGAGACGAGCGTGCCCGGCATCTTTGCCGCGGGCGATGTGCGCGCAGGCAGCACCAAACAAGTCGCCAGCGCCGCCGGTGAAGGGGCTACGGCAGCTTTGCTGATCCGCGAATATCTGAAAACGGTCTAAGGGGCTTTCAAAGCAATAAGTATCCAGCGCTTGCCCAAACAAAATCATGCGTAGGGGCGGCCGCGCCGCCGCCCGGCGTTTGGCTCGCTGCGAACGGGCGGCTGCAAGCCGCCCCTACTGGATACTTTATTCTTTCTACTGTCCTAACAGACAAAAGGAAAGTGGTACACAATGACGGCAACCGCAAAACCACTCTGGATCGGTGTGACGGCGCGCCACGGCAATCCGGATTGGGTGCAAAATAATACGCACCACTACATCAAGATGCTAGAAGCCTATGGCGTGCTACCCGTCATCTTGTCGCCCGATTGTCCGGCTGTCTTGCCCGACGGATCTAGCGTACAACCAGATGCGGCAGGCCGCTTGCCCGAAGCGCTGCTCGACCAGGTGCAAGGACTCATCTTGGCGGGCGGTGGCGATATGCACCCAAAATATTTCGATCAGCCACTGGACGGTGCCGAGCCAGATTCGATTGATCGCAAGCGCGATGAATTGGAATTAACCCTGGGCCAACAAGCCCTGGCCCGCGATCTACCGATCTTTGCCATCTGTCGTGGCTGTCAGGTGTTGAATGTGGCGGCGGGCGGTGGCATGGTCCAGCATTTTGGCGGCCATCGTTCGCCCAAAGAGAGCACCGCCTTTCATGATGTGGTGATTGCCCCCGACAGCCGTTTTCATGCGATTGTGGGCGCGCACCGTTTGGCGGTCAATACCTTTCATCATCAAGGGATGGATGTGGCCAGCATGGCTCCGATCTTTATGCCGGTGGCCCTGGCCCAGCCCGATGCCTGGTTGGTAGAAGCCTACGAGAGCCGCCAGCACCGTTGGGTGATTGGTGTGCAGTGGCACCCGGAACGCGCCTTTGAACTGGAGGCTAGCCATCGCCGCCTGTGGGACAGTTTCGTCGAAACGTGTAAAATAAAGCAAATTAGCAATGAAAACTGACTGCCGCGTAAGCCTGCTTCAGCGGGCGTTGTCGTACGACAGCGTTAAATTTCATCACCGGCTGCGCTGCATGAATGCCGCGCCTGGGATAGCAAACGTGTTTAAACACGTTTGCCGTCGCAGGTGTTGAATTCATTCAACACGAATTTAACGTTATCGTAATCGTTACAATCTGCTTATCTAAACGGAACAACTTTTGTTTGCATCTTTGACGTTACCGCACGGCCAACTGCATTTACCCACCTTTCTGCCCGACGCCACGCTGGGCGTCGTGCGCGCCCTCGATAGCGTTGATCTGGTCAATTGTGGCATCCAAGGTGTGGTTATGAATACCTTTCACCTGATGCAGCACCCTGGTTCCTCCACGGTGCAGGCGCTGGGAGGGCTGCACGAGATGTGCGGCTGGCCCCACCCGATCCTCACCGATTCGGGGGGCTTTCAAGCCTATTCGTTGATCCGCGAAAATGCCAAGTATGGGCGGTTGACCAATGATGGCATTGTCTTCCAACCCGATGGCGCGGCGCGCAAATTTCAATTGACGCCCGAAAAATGTATTCAACTGCAGATGAGTTATGGTGCCGACATTATTATGTGTCTGGACGACTGTACCCATGTCGATGATGATGCCGAGATACAGCGCCTGTCGGTGCAGCGTACAATTGCCTGGGCCAAGCGCTGTCGCGCAGAATTTGATCGGCTGGTCAAGCAGAAAAAGTTTGCCGACGGGCAACGGCCACTGCTCTTTGGCGTGATCCAAGGTGGCGGTTCACCCCAGTTGCGCCAAGAATGCGCCGAAGCGTTGTTGACCATTGGCTTTGATGGTTATGGCTATGGTGGCTGGCCCCTGGATGCCGACGGAAAATTGTTGACCGATGTGCTGGCCTATACGCGCGAACTGGTGCCGTCCACCTTTGCCATGCACGCGCTGGGTGTGGGTCATCCGCTGAACATTACGGCATGTGCTGCTATGGGCTATGGCATCTTTGACTCGGCTCTGCCCACGCGTGACGCGCGCCGGGGTCGTCTCTACACCTTTACCGAGGCGAATGCCCAGCCGACCACTGGTCACAAGGATTGGTTTCACTTTCTCTACGTCAATGACGACAAATACATTAAATCCAAAGAACCTGTCTCGCAATACTGTGACTGTCTCACCTGTCGCAATTATAGCCGTGGCTATCTCAATCATCTCTACAGCGCTAACGAGGCTGCCTTTATGCGCCTGACCACGCTGCACAATCTCCATTTTATGATGCAATTGATGGCGCGGTTGACAGACGCCGCGCGCTGAGGAGTCGCCTTATGATTCGGGCGTTGCTGTTTGATTTGGATGAGACACTGCTGGATCGCGATGCCTCGCTGCGGGCGTTTTTGGCGCGTCAGTACACACGGTTTGCTACAGCATTGGCCGCTGTGCCCTTCGCCGACTATGAAGCGCGTTTTTTGCTGCATGATGAATATGGCTATGTCGCCAAAGAAATTGTCTATGCGCGGCTGGTAACAGAGTTCGGGTTGGCGCTAGATAGTACCAGCTTGGTTGAGGATTTTTATATCGATAGCTGGCAATCTGGCATTCTCTTTGCGGATACCATTGCCTTGCTGCAACAGGCGCAGCAGGCAGGCTATCGAATTGCCATTGTCACCAACGGTGCGGTGCGCACACAAATGCCCAAGATCACCAACACAGCTCTGGCACACTTGGTAGATCAGGTGCTGATCTCCGAAGCGGAGGGTGTACGCAAACCAGATGCCGAAATTTTCCGGCGCGCTGCGCAACGTTTAGGCGTAGCACCCGATGAATGTATTATGATCGGCGACAATCCCCAAGCCGACGTGTGGGGCGCGTTGCAAGTGGGTATGCAAGCCATCTGGCTACAAGGGTACTTGCCCTGGCCCGTGGATCTGCCCGCACATTCCGGCCGTACCGTGGCAACGATCGGTGCGTTACTCGGCTGCGATTGGCAACAGCTCAGCAAGCCTTGACTGCCGCTGATTGTGGGTCTTTGCAGATGTAGATAGATTTCTCCCTAGAGAAAGGATATCACCATGACATCCCGTTCGGGCACATTTGGTTGATTGGCGACAAGTCGCCTTTGCGCGCATTCCCCGCCTAAATATCCGCTGCATTCTATAGAATTAGCTAGCTAACGATATCTTATAGATCCAACGATTCATCGAGCAACTGATTGTTCGCGCGCACCTCTTCATAGGTGTGACGTGCCTGCACGAGCACATCGCCCAGCGCTTCGAGCCGTTCGCGCAAGTCGTCGCTGCTACTGGCCGCCTCCCACGCTTCGCGCAGCAAATCTTCAAACGATTTGTTGCCATCCAAGTTGCCCAGGATCAGGTCGAGCTCCCCAATCACCAGCTCGAACATGCGGATCTTGCGCGCCAGCAGTTCGATGACATGGGCTTCAATCGTCTCGTTGCAACTCAGATTAAAGATCGCCACATCCTTTTCTTGCCCCAAGCGATGCAGCCGCCCAATGCGCTGTTCCACACGCATGGGGTTCCAGGGCAAATCATAGTTGATCAGTTGATGACAGAATTGCAGATTGCGCCCTTCGGCCCCGCTTTCGGTACTCACCAGCACGCGCATATCTTGTTTGAAGGCGGCGACGGCGGCCTCTTTTTGGTCAATATTCAGCCCACCGTGAAAGCCGATCGCATCGATACCCCAAGCTTGCAACTGTTGTACAATTTTGTCCAGGGTCTGGCGATACTCGGTGAAGATCAAAAATTTGCCGGGGAAGCGTTCCAGAATTTCTTTGACTGCCAGCAGCTTGCGGCCCAGCGGAATCGACTCGGCTAGCGCCAGGAAGCGCTGCAACTCGGCACGCGTGGCCGCGCTGTGTGCGCCATCCTGCACCATTTTGCGCAGCGTTGACGCTACCGCCTGGGGACTGCTACTCAACTCGCGCTGCAAGGTGACCAAGGTCAGGCGCAAATGTTTGTTGCTGTCGACGGCACGAAAACGCCGACGAATATAGTCGGTGACATCGGTATAAAGTTGCCACTCGGCGTCGCTCAGGGTCAAGTGATAGATGGCGGCTTGGCGCTTGGGAAATTGGATATCGACCTTGCTGCGCCGGTTGCGGATCATCACATCATTGAGCAGGCGGCGCAACGAACGTGTATTCTTGGGTTGGCGCTCATCGGCCTGCTCTAGAAAGTGGCGGCGAAAGGCGCGCACCGTACCCAATTGACCAGGGGCCAGAATCGTAATCAGGCTATAGAGCTCCATCAAGTCATTTTGCACGGGGGTCGCTGTCAGCATGAGCACGTAGCGTTTGCGTATCTGGTTGACAAATTGCCAGGCCAGCGTGCTGCGATTTTTGAGCTTGTGTGCTTCATCGATTACGATCAGGTCATATTCGCGTTCAAGAATGGCGTCGCTTTGGTGTTTGAGCTTGGCGCGATCAATGCTCGTGATCCAGCGCCC
>DAOTTR010000852.1:0-1639 GCA_034437715.1 Caldilineaceae bacterium | reverse complement strand
GTTGAAAGGCCTTTCCATGGATAAGAGCCAAACAAGGGGAAAAAGGTTCAGCGCAATTTTATGATGACAAAAAGCGAAACCAGCGCAATGAATTCAGCAAAAATCTGCCTCATCACCGGGGCCACCTCGGGCATCGGCCAGGAAACGGCGCGGGCCTTGGCCCAGCAAGGCATGACGGTGGTCATTGTGGGACGCAATGAGCAGAAGACGGCGGCTACGGTCGCCGCCATCAAGGCCGCGGCCGGCAATCCCAATGTGACCTATCTGTTGGCCGATTTTGCCGACCAGGCCTCGATCCGCCGGTTGGCCGCAGAATTCAAGGAACGCTATGACCGGCTCGACATCTTGATCAACAACGCTGGGGCTTTCTATGCCACGCGCCAGGAGAACGCGGCCGGTCATGAACTCACCTTTGCCGTCAACCACCTGGGCTATTTCCTGCTCACCAACCTGCTGCTGGACCGGCTACAAGCAAGCGCGCCAGCGCGCATTATCAATGTCTCATCAGATGCCCATCAGTGGGGCAAGATCGATTTTAGCGATCTCCATTTTACCCGCGGCTATGGGAGCATGAAAGCCTATAGTCGATCAAAGCTGGCTAATCTGCACTTCACCTTTGAACTGGCGCGGCGGCTGGCGGGCACGGGGGTTACGGTCAATGCCCTCCACCCAGGTTTTGTCGCCACCAACTTTGGGGCCAACAACATGGGCTTTGCCGGGCCACTGCTCAAGTGGCTCATCAACCGGGTGGCACTCAGTGTCGAGAAAGGGGCAAAGACCATGATCTACCTCGCCACCGCGCCAGCTGTGGCCGAGGAGACGGGCAAATACTTTGTCAAAAATTGGGCCATCGCCGCCGCGCCGGTGGCTTATGATGAAGTGACCGCCCAACGCTTGTGGGAGGTGAGCGCCGTGATGACCGGCTTGTCGGCAGATGGGGTACACGTAGCGATCTAGGGGTATCATACATCCCGCTCGATTTGTTTGGATTGCCACAGGAGCAGACGATCCCATCCAGACCTTTGTCTTCCGTTCACCACGTCTTGACGCAGCGTTATTCACTTGAGATCCGGTTGAACGGGTGCGTTCCAATTTTGGGGCTAACGTCCCCGGCACAGGCGAAGCGTTGGTTCGTCGGCGTACAATTCACCCGCCTGTGCCGGGGACGTTGCGAACCTCGCTCTTTCTTAGGACGCACCCGGTTGAACAGATCGTTTCTAACGTGGTTGTGCCCTATGCTATGATGAGGTGGACGATCCAGTGTTGATATTTCACGGAGCAAGCTATGCAAGCAAAGAGCCAAACAATTGGGAATGAGGCTTCTCACCAGATAAATAGTCGTCCAACCCTCTCATCAGCACGGGCAATCGCCAAAGCCAATGGTTATCTTTCTAAATATGTTGGTGTGCTTTTTGGCGCTGCAGATCCACACTTTTTCCCTTTCGCGCAACCGATATGGCAAGTCTCGGTTACCTTCAAAATGCGTGAGATTGGCCCCTTTATCGTCGGGCTACTAGATGTCGATGCGGTTACCGGTGAAGTTTTGCCGCTGTCAGCGCAACAGATTCTCCTGATCCAAGAGCGCACCGATGCCGATCTTACCAATCGCACACTATCGCCAAGAACAGCAGGCTGATTG
>DAOTTR010000851.1:0-16838 GCA_034437715.1 Caldilineaceae bacterium | reverse complement strand
CGTTTAAACATCGTCAATCGGGTAATGATATCGGGATTCGTGATGCCTGCATTGACGCGCACAGTATTTAATTCGCCATCCGTTTGGAAGAGTGGATAACTTTCCGTGACGCGCAACATGATGATGTGGGCATAGTGACCGGACGGTTTGGGCGGAACTTGCTTGGGAAACCAGTTTTCATTCAAGGTAGTCATTGTTTTTCTCCGATTTGGTAGGTAAAGATTACTTGTAACAGTTCAGCCTGCATTACAACTCGTTCCACGCTCGGCGTGGAATGCGGGTTTGGACGCTCTGCGTCCCGTAGGCGGTTAAGCAGCACCAGACGCAGAGCGTCTACTGCTTCATTCCACGCCGAGCGTGGAACGAGAAGCCAACCACTATTCGTCCAACGATTCATTGAACAACTCTTCCTCATTGACAACACCAGCGGCCTTTCGTTCTCGCCAATATTGCGCCTCGGCTGTCCGGTAGAGCACTTCGCAGGCGTTTTTAATCAAATTTAGTTGTTTCCCACCTAAGGCGGCTAAATCACGACGAAACGCTTTGTCATAGACTTCTTCGACAAAGTAGTGGGCGAAATCTGCCATTGCCGCGTCCTGTTCTTCAATGGTGCTGCCCTGGGGTGGATAGGCCAGCTTCTCGCGAAACAACTGACGAATGCGCGTATAAAGCCGTCCATGCACCACTTGCATCAGCGCGGTTCGATCATCCCAAAAGCCCTTATCTGCCGTCAATAGTGCTTCAGCCGCAATACTCAAAGGGCGCACAACTGCGTGCGTCTTACGACTGCGAGCGCGGTAAAACTGTCGATACTTGGTCGTTAATTCTTCTGCTCGTGTCATGTCATCATCTCCTCCAGGGGTCAAATATTGATAAAATTGAAGATACAAACTAGCTTTAGCGTCTGGGATGCCATCCATACCGGTTTTTCGTTGCCACTTTTTGAGATAGTGAAAGGCAAAGAGTGGTGATCCATGTAAACTACGCGCCAACGTGGGTAAATCCTGCCAACGATAATCATAGCCACTGCCACCAGTGCTGCTATTGCCGTCCATGTGGATCAAATAGGTCGTTGCCAGTCGATTAAGCTTCTCCAGGACATGATCCAAATTGATGCGCTCTTGGCCGGTGATATACCCAATCGCAGCGTGTGCACCGTCCAAAAAGACGGTTTCCGGTAATTCATTAGCTTCATTGATCAGCGGCATCGTCGATTCGCTGGCGATGACTTTGACATCCATACAAAGTGGCAATAACAAAGCCAGAAAAGCAGGGTGTACCCAGGCTTCGGCATCCTTGCTATCGCGTCCAGGCGGTGGCACACCCATAAAAAAGAAGGTGATCGGCATGTTGTCGGGAAAGTGCAGTCGCAGGTAGCGATCCTCTTCCGGCTTTGCCTCTTGTTCCGGCGTGAGCATCACAGGTTCTAGCCGTTGCCAAGTTTTTGGGTCGAGGTGCAATGTCGGCGATTCGCCACTTTCATCCACCAATTGTTTACGAAGTTCGGTAAAGCTCACTCGACGCAGGCGAACGTAGGCCGCTTGAAACATGGCCAGCGTTTCCGGCGTAAAGAAATAGGTGGGATAGAAGTAAAGGTAACGGAGATTGCGCCCCTCGAAGCGTCCACCCGTTGAATTGGTGCGATTCATCAGCAGTTGGCGCAACATTGTCTCCAATCCGCAGATCGAACAGATGTCACGGATGGCGGTTGAACCATGCAATGTTAATTTATTACTGTAGACCTGCGGCGCAAAGAGGATCGCCGACTCTTGTTGTTTATCGACAGTATAGGGCGACGAACAAAGCGAACACATGGCGTTACGCCCGCGCTTTTTGGCGTTGTTGTAACGATTAAGTTCCAAGCCAAAAATGGTTTCGCGTGGCAAAGTTGGGGTGGCATTGTTACTTGCTGCCCCGATAGTGACCACTTGCTGGACATATTGGCGTAGATCAGAAAAGCCATCGTCGCTGGTTGTTTCTGTTTGCACGATCTTTTTCTGTTCGTCTGTAAGATAGGTCGTTAGTTGGCGCGCTAGCCGACGCAGTTCATCTGTCCACTGTTCAGGATCACGGCCTGGTGTACGCTTGAGGAAATGTCCAGCCGCAAAGTACCAGTGGTAGCCAACTCCACCAGCGCGGGCATCGCGCGGCACCTCTAAAAACGTAGCATAAAGATCGTCCAACCCCATCGCTTCGATCAAAACTCGCGCCGCGCCTTTTCCGCCCGGCAGATCACGGGCGATCCGCTCTGCTACATAGCACCATTCTGCCACCTGATCGACGCGTACATCGTCCGGCAAGGCCAGGTCAACCTCAGGATCTAGCCATTGCCCTTCGCCCATCTTGGCAAAACGTTTCCCTGCTGAAGATTTTTTACCTTCGTGGATCAATTTTGAACTGGCGGCGAGCGCAACAGCCAGCAGGTCAATCTTTTTGAAGAAGAGGTTGTAGTAATCGGCGTATTTTAGCCCTTTACCATCGCGCCCAAAGCCAGTGAAGTTGAGTTCCAAACGGCGGCCAGCCACTTTCTTCACCTGCCCAACCACAGCTTCTGCCAATGCAGGGAGATCAAGCGTTGGTGTGTTGGCTTTGCGGGTTAGATAGACCACGCCGGTTGGTGCATACAGTAAGGGGACGCAATCAGCGCTTTTCAGCGTAGTCAGTGCCGCATTTTGAATCAGATTGGTGATGACACCCCGCACTTCGGCAATATGATGATAGGAAAGTTGTGCCATTTGATCACTCAACATGCTGATTTGGCGATGGATGCCGCGATGGGCAACCACTTGGCGCGGATCACGTCCAAGATAAGCCAGATAATCCGCCAACCGACTTAGATTTTCGGCCAGCGCGAGCTGACGCGGATGGGTACGCAACTTCGGTAACGCGGCCAGATTGCGCAATGTCCCCCACTTGATCTGCGTGTTACAGGCAATGTAGATCAGGTCGTGCAATAACGCGTCCACACCACCGATCGGTGCAAGGAAATGATCCAACCCCAGCCGCTCGCACCACTGGCTAAAAATAGTCTCGACGACCGCAAGATGTTGTACTGCGTTGACGCGGTCATGCTTTAGACCATACGCGGCTAATTCATCTTCTACATCGGGCAATTTTAACCAGTCGTGCAACACATAGCCGGCAATAAAGAGCCGGCGCACTGTATCATCGTAGCTGCGTAACTGTGGTGCGTCCCACTCCTGCAATGTCTTGGCGACATGCAATACTGGAAACAGCCCGTTGATCAGATGGGCGCGCATGGATTGATCGTCTTGGTAATCAAAGACGCGGCCATTGTCATCGCCTTCTTCTACCTCGGCCAACTTCTTTAGGAAAAAATCCCCACCCTTTGCGGTCTTATGCCCCAAATGGCTGGAAAGATTGGGCGCGACTACGTTAACAAAGTCGTGCATCACCGCGTCATCGCCCCACAGGCTAGAGACAGCGCTGCGCAATAGATTGCTAAAGAGCGGTTCCGGCGCAAGCACGATAGCGCTTGTCGGTTCGTCGGTTTCGCCCTCTGGATCGCTCAAGGTTGCATCAATGGCGTCCATTTCAGAGGATTCTTCGAGTAATTCAGGTTGCATTAGGTTCAGTTCAGTCATACCCACTCCAAATTTTGGATTTCACAACAATTACAAAATCATTGCTCCGCCGCCACAATGGATGCCGCGGTATTGCAATGCCACATCAAGCAACAGTGCTTCACGCCCAAAAGCAATTGAGCCACTGACGCCGTCACGACTGCGTAGCGCATAAAGTGGAAAGAGCATGGGCAGGCGCAACCTACGCTTGAGGTCGAATGGACTATTGCCCGCACAGATTAACGCCGGCAAACGTAACCCTTCCAGCGTTCTGTTAATTGCGTTGATGCCAGGAATTTCATGGGCAAATTCGCTCTCCACGGTAAATCCTTGCATGACCTGCGCAACCCCAAAACGATCTGTTCCCCAACCGGCTAGATCATCGTTGATCATCACCCAGTAACGGGTGCGTTCGGCACGAAAGCCGCGTAGGCGAAAGTATGCCATTGGCTGGTAACGTTCAATGGCTTTGCGCGATAAGCCCACTTTATCCACTGTTGCCCAGAAGTCGTTGCCGCTCAACTCACTCAAATCGGCATTGGCAATCAAGGCAAATAGATCATAGTTCTTCACCTGATCGGTGCCGGTTTCGCTCAGGTCCAATATGCCACAAGTAAAGTAACTGCCGCCGCGAAAGGCAATTGCTTCATCCAGCAGGGCTTTCTGCGCTTTATCATCTTCCAATTCCTTAACCCGCCCAGCCAAACGACCAACATTGATCTGAAAAGTGTCGTTGTATTGTTGCATTAATGTTTTGCTAAGCGCAGCGTAGGTATCCCGGATCAGCGGATTGCGCAGTTTGCGAATGACTTGTGCCGATTGTAAACCGCCCCAACGTTGGACATAACGTGCAAAGTCTGCTGGTGGTGGAAAGGCATCGTTGATCGCATTGATCAAGCTTTGGCGATCCGTCTCCATATCCGCGGTCAGGAGTGGCGGCGCGCTGCCGTCGCCTTGGAAGAGTCGTTCAATCGTCCAGCGTGGCAACAGGGCGTGCGCTTCAAATTGATCCGCGAAGGAAATGTGTTGTCCATTCCGCTCGTAGCCAGTGTGGCGACCCAGGCGACCGAGCCGCTGCAAAAATGAACCGGCATCGCGGCTCTCGAAGAGCAGGAAATTGATCTGAAAATCCACGCCGATATCCACTGTACTGGTGCCGATCAGGAGATCACAGTCATAGGATACGGCGCGTTGGGTTCGGCTGGTCAAGCCTGTATTCTCGCCCACAGTCAACCCATGTGGTGCCAATGCATTTTTCAAGCGTACCAAGAGTCGTTTTGCCTGCGCCACACTGTTGACAATCACGGCTCCTTTAGCGCCTGGGCGATGCTTCAAGAAAAAAGCCAAGAGGGTATCTTCCAGATGAGCATCCATCCATTCATCGCTGGTATTTGCGCTGAAATGAATATCACTTCCCTGTAAAATCTGCCGCCATTGTGTTAGATCGGGGTTCTGCCAGCCATGTTGATATTTCCCTTCAATTACCGTATAGCGTAGCCCTGAGCGCATCAGGTATTCTTCCATGAGTGGCTTGGGTGTGGCAGATTGAAAGAGAAAGCGTGACTTCCAGTGCCCTTGCATGGCGTGGATTAGTAATATCGCGTTTAAGACACTCACGATTTGCGGTGTCTCAAAAATATGAAATTCATCGAAGGTGAATTGTTGCTGTCGGACTAATTCAGAGATGATTTTGTCTGGTGCATCGCCAGTCTTGCCTTGGCGTACATAAAAAAACTGCATGATGTAGTGGAAGATATCTGGGTTGGTCAACAACAATTCGCAATTTTGGAGCACACTTTGCAAAGCTTCTCCGTGCTGACCAAAGTCTCTTGTTTCTATTACAACATCCAATTGGTTGCTGTCTAGCAAGCGTACCGATGGTGATTGATCCCACTGCGCCCATGTGTTGTGCACCTGTCGCATCTGGTCCCGAATCAGTTCATTGGTTGGGTAAGTGGCAAAAATTGCGTGTTGCCAACCATGCACCAGGGCGGGTAACTGCCCTGCCAAACTCTTCCCATCACCTGTCATCGCCGTATTGAAGATCACATCTGGCCCGTTCGGATCGGTCAATGCTTGATATGTCTCGACCTGATGCTGGGACAAACGCCAGCCTTTGGGTAGCTTGGCTTTCAGCGCATCTGGTATTTTATCCGCTAGTTTAGAATAGACCGGCAACGTGTGAATTCGCATTGTTCTCCTCACGTATCTTCAGCAAATATCAACTATCTTCATTGTCGCACAGCGCTTCCGCAGAAAACCGCGGAACCTCACGATTCTTTGGGCAGAAATCCGTACAGGGCTGCCATTTCCTGGATCATCTTTTCCATTTCTTGTTTGGCCTCAGTTCCACCGGTCACGCGGCAATTGGGGCCGTAGCCCAACAGCAAGCGGGTAGCCTGGAAGAGATTATCGGTGGTGCCAGTGACACGTACCCAGCCAGCGGCATCGGTCTCATGCACCTGCATTGCATCAAAATGGCGCGTCACCTGGCCCAGGCGTACAATCTGTGGGGAGAGCCAATATTCGAGCGGGTGGCGGGGACGGCGCGGGAGCGATGGCGGGATTTTCTGTGCCAGCACCCGCAAATGATCATCTGCAAGGATGCGATCCAGACGGAAGAGTTGCCATCGTTCCTGTTTATACTTCCCAGCCGGCCCATCAGAGGTCAGCCAGTAGGCGTCCAGATATAAATGGCCACGGCTAGGGTCAAAGATCTGGCGGACAGGCTGGACTTCATGGATGCGTGGGAGGTCATCCGTTTGGCTGGCCGTACGGTAGGCAAACTGGAGATGACGTTTCTCGCGCAGGGCTCGATCCACAACGCGCAGGACAGTCGGTGAAATCAACTCCTCGTCACGCCGGCGCAGGTCAAACCACAGGCGCGCCTGCCGGGTCTCTATGGCCTTCTGCTGCGTTGGCGGTAGAAGATTATAGATGCGCTTGAGAAAGCCTGTGATCGCTTCACTTTGCGGCGCGCCGGCTTGAAAACTCTGTAGTAAGATTATCAGTGCATCTACCTCTGTCTCGGTCAGACAGAGGGGGCGAAAGTCACCGAAATTCTCAATTTCATAGACGTTGCTGCTGCGGTCTACGCTAGGAATGTTCACAAAGAGATTTTCACGCAAGAACTTGATGTCGCGCGCAAATTGACTTTCGATACTGCGCTCACCCTCTTCTGCATACACCCTTGGCCCCTGTTCGCGTTGGACATGTTCGATCAATGTCTCACGATCGGCCGCGCCAACTTGAAGGCGACGTAAGATGCTCAAGCTACGTACCAGGCGCTGCTGGTGTGGGGTCATGGTGTACCTCTTAACATTGTCGTACTACTCAGGATATGGGGCTAATTCTTCAAATTTGAGCAAAATTTTGCATAGCTCATCTTCCACATCAGCAAGCTCTTTTTCGAGTTGCTGATATAGCCAAGGGTCATTGCATTGTTGTCGCTGGTGGCGTAGTTGTGCAGCGTGTGCAGAAAGCATACTGTACATGTTATCGTAATGTGTACCGTAAGCATAATCTTCGTCTTTCCATTCTTCTTCGATGAGTGGTATAATTGCATCGATAGGGGTGGGTTCAATTTGTTCGGGAAGGGGAAATTCGTTATTAGTCGGAGAAGCAGCGATGTTTGTGTATGGATGAAAGCAAATGCCGTGAATCAATGACTGCCTCCTTTGCAACAAACATGACCTTCTAGATGAAAATATCTAGATTGATATAACGCTCTTTATTCGGCTAACATCCCATGAAAATTGCTAATTTTATCTGGCTAGACGAATTCATCGAAAAACTTGAGGCGAAACATGGTGTCTATTCAGATGAAGTTGAAGAAGTATTCGCAAATCGACCGGCAATTCGACGAATACAGAAGGGGAAGGTAAGTGGTGAAAATCTCTACCGAGCATTGGGACAAACAGCAAGTGGCCGCTATCTGGTTATAATTTTTGTCTACAAATCTACTACACATAGTGTATTGATCATCAGTGCGAGAGACATGGATCACAGGGAACGAAAAAGCTATCATGAATAAAGAACTACCTATCGAACGCGATCTGGTGCCCGAAGAATTTGCCTCCTTAGGCGAAGCGGGGGCATTTTGGGATACCCACAGCACCGCCGATTATGAAGATGAAATGGAAGATGCCGCTTTTGAGGTGAATCTGACTGGAAAGCCTACCTATTATTTTGCCGTTGCCAAAGATATTGCCACAGCATTGCAGGTGGTGGCACAGCAGCAGGGGATCTCAACGCAAACGCTGATCAACTTGTGGCTCCAGGAAAAGCTTATCCACAGAGCGAATTAACGATCTGCCCTACTTGGTCGTCATTTGTCTCCAATTCCAGCTCGCTCATTGCTTTTGAACGGCTAAATCGACCCGATATCCTGCAATCACTGACCACAACGTTGCTGATTCCGCGTCAAAGTGTGCCGGGCACCCGCGACAATCACTCCGGTTTGACAAACTGCACCCCGCCCGCCCCCGGCACACCCATCGCTGGGAATGTTGGGTGCTTGGCTGGCTATTCCAGACGTTGATAAAGTTGGATCTCTTCCTGGCCGCGGTAGACCAACCGCAGCCAGGGGCACCTTTGGGGCTGTGGGGAACGTGTATAGTCGTAATCTGCTGCGGCTTCCTGCATAAGCGTCAGCAATTGTGGGCAATAGGTGGGGGTTGGCCGATTGGATAAAGTTGCAAGCGCGGCCGCCCGCGCCGTGTAGCTCAGCATGATATTCGCCTCACTCCACGCATAGGCAATGGGTGGCAATACTGTCCGGCGACCTGTGAGCGGTGTAATCCACCAGCCGCCATCTGCCCCGCGCCACACACCAAACCAGGGCGCGACATCTACCAGAAAGGTGGCATCGGGTGCCGTGTGCTGATCAAGCCAGCGAATGGCGACCACATCCGCTTGGCTGGCCAAGATCGTGTCGGGGCGCACAATGTCGCGCGTGGCCCACATTCCCCAAAAGAGCAGCAGCAGGATCGCCGACCCGCGATAGCGTGGCTGGCGCAAGCCGCTGAGGGCTACGCTGGCAAAGAGCACCGCCGGTAGAAAGAGCAGCAAGGCCGCGTGATCGGCACCTGTCGGCCCTGGCATAATATCTTTGACGAGGTGCGTTCCCGCGGCCTTGCCCCTTTACGGTTGGGCCGCTAGCACATCACCGAGTGCATCCAATAAGGCTTTGGCCGCGCATAAATCCGCGGTGTCAAAGCCTTCGGTAAACCAGGCATAGACCGGCTGGAGCAGATGCAGCGCTTCGGCATAGCGGCCTTGGCGCTGCCAGTAGCGAGCGAGACTGGTCGCGGCGCGCAATTCAAGTGACTTGGCTTCCTGCCGACGGGCAAGGGCGATGGCTTGATCGAAGCAAGCTTCAGATGCTTGGACTGTCACTGATTCTCCATCATCCTGCATGAGCAGTAGTTCGCCTTTTAGCCGATATATGTCAGGCAGACCGTACTGATCATCATTTTCTGGTTCGTGTTCCAGCGTTTGCGTGATCACGGCTAGCCCCGATTGGATCTGGTTGGCAGACTTATGCGCATCTGCCAGCAGACCAAGAAAGTGGCGCTTCTGCCAACTGTAGCCTAGTTTGTCAGCAAGGCTAGATCCTTGTTGCAATTGTAGGATGCCTTCCGCAAAATGCCCCTGTTGAACCAATAACCAGCCTTGCCAGCGTCTTTGGCAAGCAATCCATTGTTGGAAGTGATGCTTTTGGAGTAAGGCGAGCGCCGACTCAAGATATTCCTGCATCGCCTGAAAATTCCCCCTGAGTTGCGTAATATGAACCGAAGTCGCACCAGCATAAGCAAGTGTCATGGGATGGGCAAGTTCTTGCGCTAAAGTAAAGGCTTGGTGTGTATAATCCAGGGCTTGGTCAGGATAACCGAGCATCCAGAGACATCTTGCCAAATAGTTAAGACAACTGATGCCCGTATCACGGCCATACTGAAAGGCCGACGTTGAGCGTCGTGGCTGATAAAAGGTCAAGCCTTGTTCGAGATGTGCTTTAGCCTCTCTGAATTCGCCAAGATGGACAAGCGTGAAGCCGATGTTGCGATGGGCTTCCAGCAGCAAATCGGGTGATTGTATTGCTTGGGCAAGCGTTAAGTATTCGTGTTCAATCGCCAAGGCTTTGGCATTTTGGCTACTCACCGAGTAGTGTGAACGAAGTCCCCAGTGTGCAGCCATGCGCTGGGGGGTGTCACCAACCTGTTGGGCCAGCGTATAGGCAAGTTCAAAATTCGTGCGTATTTCGCGTGCGCCATAGGTACGCGCGGCCAACATCACGGTTCCAAACCGCAACCGTAACGCAAGCTCTACATGCTGCTGCTCTATTGTATCGGGCAACTGTTTTACTAAAGCCAGTGCTTTTTGTAAAAGGGCGATGGTTTCTTCCTGTGCAGAAAGCCGTAGCCCATGTTCAACTGCCTGGCGTAAATAGTGGATGGCCTTGGCAATCGTGCCGGCCTCTTCAAAATGGCGCGCTAACTGTCCGGCAATCGACTCGTTTGTATCGAGCTGCCCGCGGTACAACCCTTCCAATGCTACACCCACATCCCGATGCAGATAAATTCGTTCTGCCTCATCCAGCCGGCTGTACAGATACTTCTGAAACAAAATATGGCGAAAACGATAGGTGGTGATCGGCTGTTCGCCCAGGTGCTGTACACTTTGCAGTGTCACCAGTTGATGTTGGCGATCCAACTCGCGACTCAGCCAGCGCACCACTTCTTGCGGCGTCACCCGTAAGGCCTGTGCAATGACCTCGGCGGTGAAACTTTCGCCTTCCACGCCCGCCAGGGTTAGCACCTCTTGTAACTCCGGTGCCAGACGCAAGATGCGCTCGCCGATCACGGCTTCGACGCGCGGCGGCAACTGCTCCCAGTTCAGCTGCTGCCCTGCCTGCCAATGCCCTTCGCTATCGCGCACCAGATCGCCGCGCGTCTGCATCCCACGTACCAATTCAATCGTAAAGAGGGGGTTGCCCTTTGTATAGTGGTGTAATTGCTGGCGAAACGCTTCCCCCAGCAGATTCGGTTCACTATCCAGCAGCGCATCCACCAACCGGCGGCCATCGGCATGCGCCAAGGGCACTTCTGTCACTGCGGCATGGCGGGGCAGTTCGTGCAACACATCCAGCAACGGATGGGGATGGCCACTGCGCCCAGCCGCAATATCAGCAGGCCGATAGAGGGCCACAATCAAGATGCGGCTTTGCCCCAGTTGGCGTCCCAGATGCAAGAGTAAGTGAAGGCTGCCCAGATCGGCCCATTGCAGATCGTCAAGCACAATCAGGAGCGGCTGCTGGTCGGCCACAGCCTGTAACACCTGTGTATATTGGGCAAAAAGATCGCTCTGCCGTGGTGCTACTCGGCCCTCGCCTTGCACTGCTTGCCGGTCGGCGATTGCCTGCAGTTCAGCCAACCAGCCTGCCCCTGCTTGGGTTGTTGTGCCGTGATGGTCTGCGGCACGACGCAATAAACTTTGTGCGGGGAGCAGCGTCTCTACCAAGTCTGGGCCGTGGGCGAGGATCGCTGTCACTGTGTGCGGCAACAAATGCCAGAGTTGGGTGGCATGGGCACGCGTGAGGGTGCCGGCGCGCCAGCGCGCTTCGACATCACCCGTCAAGAGGGCCAGCACCTGGCGAAAGGGCGAGTAGGGATCGCCAAGCCCTGTATGCGCGTTACAGTTGCCAGTAACGACAACCAGATGGTGATGGGCAGCCTGCGCCTGCTGCGCAAAGCCGTGCGCTAGCGTCGTTTTGCCCTGTCCGGCCTCACCACTGATCCAGACCAACCCACCCAAACCAGCACAGGCGCGTGTTAGCGGTTGCTGCAAAAGGGCGACTTCGTCCTGGCGCGCCAACAAAGGCGGTGGTGCTGTAAGCCGCACATGGGGTGCTGCCAGAAAAGGCGGCAACTGTGTAGCCGGCTGAAACCGCAGGGTGGGGCGGTCGTCCGTGTGCGCTTGTAGCTGCTGGTAAAGGGCTAGGGTTTCCGCTGTCGGCGTCACCCCCAACTCGTTGGCGAGCACCGCGCGACAACGTTCAAATTGGGCCAACGCGGCACTGGGTTGGCCCAGATGCAGGAGAAGCCTGATCAACCGCTGCTGCCCTTGTTCGCCTGTCGGTTCCAGTTCGATATAGCGTTGCAGATAGGGTAATGCCTGCGCTGCCGCGCCCTGCTCCAGATAGTAGGTAACCAGTTTATCTAAGCCAGTTAATGTCAACTGATGCAGTTGTTCGCGGCGCAGCAAGATCCATTCCTCAAAGCGATCACTGTCGGCCAAGGTAAAGCCTTCGAGAAAGGGCCCCCGATAGAGGGCCAGGGCATTTTGCAATGGCTGTACTGTGGCGGCTGTCAGTGGCGGCGCGCCAGGGGATGTCAACGCCATCAACACGGTGGTAAACGTGGTAACATCGCTGGTGCATGGGCTATGCGTGTTGAAACGGATGGCATCGCCGTGGGTGTGGAGAAAGGGTATCGCCGCCGCGCGGTCATCCAATACCTTGTGTAGATTGGCCAGCGCATGGCGCAGATAGGTGAGCGCCGTCGTTTCGGCGGCATCGGGCCAGAGCAGGCCTGCCAGTTTTGAACGTGTATGGGGGCGATCGCGCTCCACCGCTAGATAAGCCAATAAGGCGCGCGCCTTGTCTGATCGAAAACCGGCGCACGGTCTGTCCTCCAGGTGCGCATCAAAGGAGCCGAGAAAGGCGAGGGATAGCTGGGGCATGGCAACCTACTCCGAAGTCTGTCTAGCCACGCATGATTGACAAAGCAAGCGGGCCCGCAACACGATATGTAACCTGGTTATCCATCTTTGTGTAGTATAGGTCCGGTCGGGTGTGCTGTCAATGTCAAAATAAGGTGGCTCCGTTTTCGCTCCGTTTTCGCTCCGCTCGCTTGCTATACTGCAACGCAAGGGGTGATCAATCTGTATAACCCCAACCCTGATCATTTGCACAGATGAGTCTTATCAAGGAGAAAGCGCTATGGTTTTTTGTATCCAACGCAAGTTGATTGCCATTGTCCTGCCCATTGTCTTACTGTTGAGTGCTTGTCAGCCGATTCAACCGGAACCAGCAAGTTCTGATCGAGCCTGTACCGATGCCGACAAAATCGCCCTGCTCCAAAGCTATGCGGATGCCTATCGTGACAAAGATCCCGAAGCCGCTGTTGCCTTGTTTCTGCCCGACGCCAAATTGACCGGCACGGGTGGCCCCGTCCTCGATATGACGACAGGCGAATATGCCATGTATGATGTTGAATTTAATGGACAGGATGAGATTCTGGGCATTGTGCAATGGTTCATCGAGGGTGCCCACTTGACCAACGTCATTCGCGATCCAGTTGTGCAGGGCGATACGGTGACCGCGCCGGGCGTGGTGGGCACCCCCTTTTTCTTTGCCCACGCCATCCCGGCTAAAGAACTCGATCTGATCTTCACAATGGTGGTCGTCGATTGCAAGATCGCACACCTGGATTGGAAGTACACCGCGGAAACAATGGCTGCCCTGCCCGCCGCCGCCGAAGCCATGGCAAGCACCTGTACCGACGATTACAAGTTGGGGATCCTCCAGAGTTACATCAGTGGTATCAATGAAGCAGATAGTGCATTGGCGGCTTGGCCCTATGCGCAGAATGCACATTTTGAATTTGAAAGGATTCCGCAGCTTGATGCAGCAACCGAAACCTACCAAAGTGAGCCGCCGCTGGTGCTCAACAATCTGGAAGAGTTCAAAGCCGTCATCGACTATTTCATTGAGATCACGCTCAACAAGCACCTGGACGAGCAGAGTGTCGCCATTGCTGGCCCGACGTTGGCGGTGAGCAGCACCCTTTCCACCCCCCTGTTTACTGGGGAACCCTGGTTCTTGCCAGTCACGGAATTGAATGGCAAGTACACCGTGACCTTTGATGAAAACTGCAAGATCGCCGATCTGCTATACACACAGGAAGCAGGAATTGCCGAGAAGCTGACTGCCTTGCGCGAGTAACCGCGACGACTTCGACAGGCTCAGTCGCCGCCGGTCGGTAAGTGGCCCCTGCGTATTATCCTAAGGCGCTTGCAAAGAAATAAGTATCCAGCGCTTGCCAAACAAAATCATGCGTAGGGGCGGCTGCGCGGCCGCCCCGCGTTTGGCTGGCTGCGAACGGGCGGCTGCAAGCCGCCCGTACTGGATACTTATTTCTTTCTACTGTCCTTAGTCTTTCCCCATATCTTTGGGTACCAGGGAGGGTGAGCGTGCCGGGGACGGCCCAAAAACATAGCGTAGTGCCGTCAAGCTGCTGGACCGTCCGCGGCACGCCTTCCCTACTGCCAACTTGTGGGTAAAGGTTAGGCGTATTACCGAAGGGCTTGTCGAACCGGTCACGTTTGGTACGTGACCTACAACTGCCGCTGTTTGTTTAAATGGCAGAGAACAGTGAACAAACTTTGTCTATGCCGCGCCGCCCCTATCTCTCCTATCTTATACGTCTGTGGGGCGAAACCAGCCAGGGGCAGGTGGTCTGGCGGGCGGCGTTGGAGAGTGTACAGAGCGGCGAGCAGCAGCAGTTCGCCAGCGTAGCGGATTTGTTTGCCTATATCGATGCTGATCGACAAGCGCAGGGAGAAATGATAACCCTGGTCATTACGGCCAAAATTTAGACGGATAAGGCGGACGAATTGCTCATCCTCTGGCGCACTTCGAACATTACAAGCAAGTTCCCGCGATGCAGTCTATAGGGTAGTGGCGGTGGCGGAACTCGTGGAAGGTAGCTTGTCCTGAGCGCGCGCTACGCGTCCCTATCGTCGAGAACGGCCAGCGCTGCTAAAATGTCGCACACCTTGTCAGCGCTGGCCGTTTGCTTACGCCACCGCCTTTGCCCAGGCCGCGCGCAGCATGTCTATGCTCTTGGGCACGGCGGTTTCGGCGGCTTCGGCCCCTTCCATTTCGATGGAAACGTAGCCTTTAAAGCCCTTGGCGAGCAGCAGTTTAAAGATACGCGCATAGTCCAGATCCAGCGTATACCAACTGCCGCCGCCAGGGTAGGTTTTGGCGTGGGCCAGCCACACATGCGGTGCGATGGTTGCCATAGCCGCGTACATGTCATCCTCAAAATAGAAATTTCCCATATCGAGGATCGCCTTGAACCAGGGTGAATCGACCGCGTCAATCAGATAGGCCATATCCGTGGCGTGGGTGGTCAAACCCCAGTGATTTTCCAGCAGCAGCACGACGCCGCGCTTTTCGGCGTGGGGCAAACAGGCGTGAACGGCGTCGATACACCACTTGAAGCCGTCATCCTTCGTGTAGCCGGCCCACGGTTCAACCCAGCCTTTGGCTTTGATCAGATCGTCAAAGCTACCTTCTTTGCGCCACCCACCCGAGTTGACGCGGATCGAGCCGATGCCCAGATCGTGCGCCAGATCGATACAGTGGATCGTATGGTCGATGTGCTTCTGGCGTTCCTCGGCTTCTTCCCAGACAAAGTCCTGATGAATGCTCAGGTTGTAGATGTCCAGCCCCAGGTGAAAGGCGTGACGTTTTAGTTTTTGTAGATAACTGCTATCCTCGCTTGCCATCTGGCGATGGAGAATTTCCACACCACTTAACCCAAGTTTGTGGGCTTCGTCAAGCACAGTTTCGATAGGGGTTTTTTCGGGCAAGAAATGCCAGTAAGAATAGGTGGAGGTGCCCAAACGCAGTGCAGGTTGTGTCATAATCTGATTGTTCCTTCTAAAAAATTGTAACGATTACGCCAACGTTAAATTTCATCACCTACTGCGCTGAATGAATTCAGAGCCTAATATAGAAAACGTGTTTAAACACGTTTCCCGTCGCAGGTGTTGAATTCATTCAACACGAATTTAACGTTGGCGTAATCGTTACCTAAAAAATTTATAGTAAGCCGCGAATGGTTGCGGCCATTGTCACATATTGTTCGACGGTCAACGTGGCTGTCTCAATCGACAAACGTGTGCTGTCAACATCAATCCAACCGATGTGGCCTTGGCGAATGAGGGTTTGAAAGGTGTCGTCCTGTGCGCCATCGCGATGAATCGGATGACGTTCGCCACTGGTGATGCGCGCTCGGTAGCGCATCAGAAGCGTCTCTGGCTGGGTTTCACAGCGGATTTGGATGAGGCGCAAGGGATAGCTTGCCATCAGTTGTTGCCAGCGCTTGGTGGCATAGGTCGGCTCGAAATTGCCCTCAGCAATAAAGGGAACACCGGCTTTTGCCAGAATTTCCACCTGTTGATAGAGCAAGGCCCAACTGGCAACACTCAACTTGCGCGACCATTCATCGGTAGACCACCCCAGCGCCTCGGCCAGCGTTTCTTTGAAGCTATCCTTCCAGATCAGGGGCAGCACAAGTTCTTGCGCCAGGATATTGGCTAGCGTTGTTTTGCCAGTGGCGGGATGGCCTGTCACGATGATAATGGGCGTAGGTGAGATTTGCATTGTTAATCTATGCTGTCAATCTATGCCGTCAATGATACCGGTTGTCCACTGGCCGCCGATTGATACGCGGCCAGCGCAACTTCCAGCGCGCGTAAGCCATCGCGTCCGGTGACCGAGGGTTGACTGCCGTTGCGGATCATGCCAATGAAATCGTCCACTAGCCCTAGATCCATGTTGCTGCCCCAATTGCGCCATTGGGTTTTGCCAGTTTTGTTGGAACTGACCGCCAGATGTTGGCGGAAGGCATCAACCAGAATCACCCCTTTTTCTGCCGTTACTTCAATCTTGACATCGCCCCAGGTGGGGTAGCTGGCATGGCGCGACCAACTGGTGTCCAGCGTGCCATAGATGCCATTGGCCAATGTAAAGGAGAGCAGTCCCACGTCATCTGCGCCCAAGCCCGGATGCAGCAGATCGTAGCCAATCTCGGCATAGACTTCGGTCACTTCGGCACCCCAGAACCAGCGCAGCAGATCGATCACATGCACCGTATGATCAATGACTGCGCCACCACCGGCTAACTGCTTATCGACAAACCAGCCGCCGGGCATCGAGCCATGATTGGTAGTTTGCACTGCATAGATTTGGCCCAACTCGCCCTTGTCCAGTGTGGCTTTGAGCCACTGAATTGGCGGCGAGAAACGGACTGGAAAAGCGATCTGCAGTTTGGTGTTGGTACGTTGGCAAATGTCGATCATCGCTTGCCCATCGGCCACCGTCGTCGCAATTGGTTTTTCGCAGAGAATATGCGCGACCTTGCCCGCTGCTGCTTCGACCATGGGGCGATGTTTGGCATTTTC
>DAOTTR010000850.1:0-2826 GCA_034437715.1 Caldilineaceae bacterium | reverse complement strand
ATTGGCTGCTGATGATGGACGAGAGTCACATGAGTGTGCCCCAGGTGCGCGGCATGTACAATGGCGATAAAGCGCGCAAAGAGGTACTGGTGGACTATGGTTTCCGCCTGCCCAGCGCGTTGGACAATCGCCCTTTGCGCTTTGAAGAGTTTGAAGCGCACATGAATCAGACCATCTATGTCAGCGCGACCCCTGGCCCCTATGAGCATGAGCATAGTGAGCAGACAGTACAACAGGTGATTCGCCCGACCGGCTTGGTCGATCCGATTGTGGATGTGCGCCCGACCGAGGGCCAGGTCGATGACTTGTTGCGCGAGATCAAGATGCGGGTGGCGAATGGGCAGCGCGTCCTAGTCACCACATTGACCAAACGCATGTCCGAAGATCTGACCGAGTACTTGGCCGAACTCAACATCAAGGTGCAATATCTACACAGTGACATTCACACGATTGAGCGCGTCGAGATTCTGCGCGATCTGCGCATGGGGGTCTTTGATGTGATTGTCGGCATCAACTTACTACGCGAAGGTTTGGACTTGCCCGAAGTGTCGCTGGTAGCGGTGCTCGATGCCGACAAAGAAGGCTTTCTGCGCAGCGGCAACGCGTTGATCCAGACAATTGGCCGTGCGGCGCGGCATGTGGAAGGCCGGGCGATTCTCTATGCTGACCGCATGACCGACTCGATGAAAATGGCGATTGGCGAGACCAATCGCCGCCGTGAGATCCAGTTGCGCTACAACTTGGAAAACAATATCGAACCACGCAGCATTGTCAAGAGCATTCGCGATCTCACCGACCGGGTCAAGGTGCTGGCCGAATCCAAGCCAGACTATCAGACCGAAGGCAGCGAAGCAGCCGCGCTCGATCCGGCCAACCTGCCCAAGGATGAATTGGCGCGGCTGATTAAGCAGATCGAGAAAGAGATGAAGGACGCGGCCAAGGCTATGGAATTTGAAAAAGCTGCCCTTCTGCGCGATCAGTTGGTTGAATTGCGCGGCATCGAAGAAATCGCCAGAATCAAAGCATAGCTGGCTCACCCATTACACACCGTTAAGCGTAAACCCGAAGGGTCTTTTCGGCCCTTCGGGTTTCGTCTATCTTTCGCCCAAAAGAGGAAATCCACCCATGAAACGCTACCGTGTGCACCCCGGCGATACTGTTGACCTGGCCAAGTGGGATCCTGCCGACAAACATGAGTTTGCGGGGGACAAAGAGGAAGGGAAGGTTGCGCTGGGCTTGCTCAATCAACGGCTGGCA
This sequence comes from Caldilineaceae bacterium, assembly GCA_034437715.1. GTDB lineage: Bacteria > Chloroflexota > Anaerolineae > Caldilineales > Caldilineaceae > JAHBVH01. The sequence continues at coordinate 1,569 of DAOTTR010000850.1, read as the reverse complement.
GACTTGCAAAATCTGCTCTATGCCGAGGGCAAACACAAGGTATTGCTTGTCTTCCAGGCCATGGACACGGCGGGCAAGGACAGCACGATTCGCCATGTCTTCCGCGGGGTCAATCCGCAAGGCATCAAGGTGGCGGCCTTCAAGCAACCGACGCCGGCAGAGCTAGCCCACGATTATCTCTGGCGCATTCACCAACATACGCCGGGCAATGGCGAAATTGCCATCTTCAACCGTAGCCACTATGAAGATGTGCTGGTGGTGCGGGTGCATGAGGTTGTCGCCAAAGCCGTGTGGCAGCGGCGCTATGACCATATCAACGCCTTTGAGCGGTTGCTGGCCGACGAGGGCACCACGATCCTCAAGTTCTATTTGCACATTGATCTGGACGCGCAGAAAGAGCGCTTACAATCGCGTCTTGACGATCCGCAGAAGCATTGGAAATTTGCCAAGGGCGATCTAGCCGAGCGCGAACGATGGCCCGACTATACGCGCGCCTATGCGGATGTGTTGAGCAAAACCAGCACCAAAACCGCACCCTGGTATGTCATTCCGTCTAATCGTAAATGGTATCGCAATCTAGTGGTGGCGCAGATTATTGTGAATGCATTAGAGGATTTGCAGATGGACTATCCCGCCGCAGAGGAAGGATTGGACGGGATGGTGATTGAGTAACGCATGTTGCGCAGGGTAGGGGCATATCTGCACAAGCCGGGCAGACCTATGCTGTCAGTCCAACCACCGTCAAATTAAGCCTTTCTCGTTGACCGGCTTTTTGCCAAGGGCCGCTCCGTTTCCCATCTGCAACGCCAAGACCGCCAACTCACCCGAAATCCCATTTGTCCCAACTGGAATTACATCCTCAGTCCACAACTATTAATCACCACTTAATTCATACAAGTTATTTTTGGACGCTTACCTAGCGCTACTCCCTATCTGCTTTAATCTCGAATTGTAACTATTACGACAACGTTAAATTTCATCACATGCTGCTCTGAATATATTCAGAGTCTGGGATAGAAAACGTGTTTAAACACGTTTGCCGTCGCAGGTGTTGAATTCATTCAACACGAAGTTAACGTTGGCGTACGATTCAGGCCAATCGCATTCACCACCGGGCACCCAGAGGGTTCCCGCGCCATCCCTGGTGGCCAGCGACGGAAGCCGCCAGGATCGGGTGCCCCCTGGGCGCGTTCCGGCCTGAATAGTTACCTCGAATTTAAGTTAGGTGCTTGCAAAGAAATAAGTATCCAGCGCTTGCCAAACAAAAGTATGCAGTAGGGGCGGCTTGCAGCCGCCCCTACTGCATACTTTATTCTTTGCAATGGCCTTAGTGTCTGTCCAAGAATAACATGGATGATTTTAGACAGATTTACTTGGGTAACATCACGTAAATTCACTACCTTATTTATGGACATACCCTTAGTACCGCCAGCAATTGCAAATTAGAGAATCGTTAGTGTCACGAAGTATTCGCCAGGGAAAGGCGGTCGTGTTTGGCGTGTTCGAGTTGAAGTACCATAAAGAAAAGGGTGAGACAACTCTGTTCATTAGGAAAGGCACCGATCTCAT
>DAOTTR010000849.1:0-8575 GCA_034437715.1 Caldilineaceae bacterium | reverse complement strand
GGGGCGGCTTGCCGCCGCCCGTTCGCAGCGAGCCAAACGCGGGGCGGCGGCGCGGCCGCCCCTACGCATGATTTTGTTGGGCAAGCGCTGGATCCTTATTGCTTTGCAAGCGCCTAAAGTCTTACCTACCGTACTACTCTGATGATAGTTTGTAGTTCACGTTTGCAACGTGACAGGCTCGTTCCATGCAAACCATGCAGTTTGTGCCCACACAAGCGTCGTCGATCCAGGCTTTGTTCGGGCGGTGTTGCGGGTTTGGGCAGATTGTCACGTTGCAAACGTGACCTACATTAAACCATACCCTCTATTGCAGATAAGTGAGTTTACCCTGTGGGCCGCTACATTATCCGACGCCTCCTCATCAACATTCCGGTGCTCTTTGGCATCACGATCCTGGTCTTTACCTTTACGCAACTCGCCCCAGGTGATCCGGTATCGGCCTATCTGCGGCCAGAGTTGGGCGCGAGTGAGGCCATGCGCCAACAAATGCGCAAACAACTGGGATTGGATCAACCAGCCCCGGTGCGCTATCTGCGTTGGCTGGGGCAAACGCTCCAGGGCAATCTGGGCTATCGCATTGTGGGCGGTCAGCCAGTAAATGCGCTGTTAGGGCGTGCGTTGCGCGCCTCGGCGCTGCTCATGGGCGCGGCGTTGACGATTGGCTGTCTGATCGGCATTCCGCTGGGCATCCTCTCGGCGCTACGCCAATACTCGAAGCTGGATTTTACCCTTACGGCTGTCGCTTTCCTGGGCGTATCGTCGCCTTCCTTTCTGCTGGGACTGGGTGGACTCTATGTCTTTGGTCTCAAATTGGGTCTCTTCCCGATTGGTGGCATGTTCTCGACCAACGCTGATGCCTCGCTGCTCGACTTTCTGCATCATTTGGCGCTGCCGGCGTGCATTCTGGGCTTTGGCTATGTGGCGATCCTGATGCGCTATACACGCTCGTCGATGTTAGAAGTTGTGCGCGCCGCCTATGTCACCACGGCGCGCGCCAAAGGTCTGCGCGAATATGCCGTGGTGCTGCGCCATGCCTTTCGCAATGCGCTGCTGCCGGTGATTACGATCATCGGCTTGGCGATTCCCGAAATGGTGGGCGGCGCGGTGATCACCGAAACCGTTTTTACTTGGCCGGGCATGGGCTCGCTGCTGGTTGATGCGGTCAATGGCCGCGACTATCCGCTGATCATGGGCATCAGCCTCTCGGTGGCGGTGGCTGTCCTCTTTGCTAATCTGATTACCGATATCACCTACGCCTTTGTTGATCCGCGCATTCGTTTTGGATAATATGACAGCACACACACAAGCCAACCCTACCTTACTCGCGCAACAAGCTACGCCGCGCGCCCCCGAATCGCCGGGCTGGCGCGCCATCCGCCGCTTTCGCCGCCATCGCTTGGCCATGACTGGGCTGATCATTATTGTGGTGCTGGTGATCGCCTCGTTGCTTGGTTCGCAGAGCGCCGCCCTAGAACAGAATCTCAAGGCGATGAATCAGCCGCCGTCGGGCACGCACTTGCTGGGCACTGATCGCATTGGCCGCGATATTTTGGCGCGCACACTGGTGGGTGGGCGGATCTCGCTCTCGGTGGGCTTGGTGGCGGTGCTCTTTTCTACCTCGATTGGGATTGTCATGGGCGCGCTGGCTGGCTATTATCGCGGCTGGCTCGATCATCTGATCATGCGCATTGTGGATGTCGTCCTGAGCTTCCCTGTGATCATTCTGCTGCTCTGTGTGGCCTCGCTGGTTGGCCCCAGCATCTTCAACATGATGGCGATGATCGGCCTGCTGACTTGGCCGGTGCCCTGCCGCATTATGCGCAGCCAATTTCTGTCGATCCGTGAGCGCACCTATGTCGAGGCTGCCCATTGTCTGGGCGTGACTGATTTCCAGATTGCCGCGCGCCATATTCTGCCCAATGCGATTGCGCCGTTGCTGGTCTATGCCAGCTTTGGCGTCGCCACTGCCGTGCTATTGGAGGCGGGTCTGAGTTATCTGGGCTTGGGGGTACAGCCGCCGACGCCTAGTTGGGGCAATATGCTCAACACGGCGCGCAATATCTCGACCATGGAGCGCAACGCATGGCAATGGGTGCCACCTGCCATCACCACGGTGCTCTTTGTGCTGGCCGTCAATTTTGTGGGCGATGGCATTCGCGATGCGCTCGATCCGCAGGCGATTGAGCGCTAAGGCTATTCCCAAAAAATAATGATCCAGTACGGGCATGCGGTGTGGCGGGATAAAACAATGGGTGTACACAAGCTCTCTTGCCGCCACACCGCGTGCCCGTACGTGAATTGTGGATCATTTAAATCTTGGAATAGCCTAAATCCACTGTGTGAGCTAATTGTTTAGGACTTACGCAAGACGGCCTAAGCCTTCCTGGAAGCTTCAAGCTTCCAGGAAGGTGGCACACGAGTCGCTGCGCAACTTCGATTACGATACCCTTGGAACCAAAGGAAGCTCCCTTGACGAAATTACAAAATGTCAATACAACCGATCTGCGCAGTGCCATTGAACTCGGTTGCCAGACCATGCAAAGCGTTTTTAACGCTGACGATCATGAGATTCCCTTCTTTGGCTCGCGCGTGCGGCCAGAAGCGTTTCTCTCTTTTAGCTGGGCGCATTCAGAAGCGCATGTGCCAGGACGCCACCTGAATGCGCTGCTCAACGCCGAAGACGTGCTGGGCATCCGCATCGATGAGGATGCTGTGGCAAAACATGCGCGCGCCGCGCGTTTTTCCTATGGTGGCGTGCTGCCATTGCCCTTGAACCGCCAGGAACTCGGCGGACCATTAGTGAATTTTCTAGCCCACAATGTGCGCGAAGGCTTTCATGCGCTCTACGCCTTGGCGCGCTTTCGCCATGATGATTGGGCTGTAGCTACGGCCAAGGCCAGCATCGATACGATCAACCAGTATTGGGATCCCGTCCACGGCTGGGATCAAGCCCGTTTGGCCAATGAAGCTGGGCTGAAGTTGATCGACTCGACCTTTATTGTGGGGTTGGCGCGCACATTGGGACCGCTGGTCAAGTTCTACCGCGCTACCGGTTATGGCCCGGCACTGACCCTGGCGCTGCGCCTAAAAGAAAAGTGTCTGGCTGAATTCTTCACCGCCGAGGGCACCTATAATCGCGCAACCTTTGGCACGCATACCCACTCGACGACCTGTGTCATGTCTTCGCTGGCGCAACTGGCCGACCTGACCCACGATGCGCCGTTGCTGGAACGCGTGCGCGCTTTCTATGACAATGGTCTATGGCAGATCCGCGATGCATTGGGCTGGGTGGTCGAGATCAGCAGCGATGAGGCTGACCCCGACAAAGGCGAATGTAACAATACCGGCGACATTGTCGAAACCGCGCTGATCCTGGGCCGCTGGGGCTATCCTCAATATTATCACGATGCCGAACGCATTGTGCGCGGCCATCTGTTGCCGGCCCAGTTGCGCGATATCTCGTTCATTCAAGAGCCATCCAATCCCAACGGCGAAGATGGCAAGCGGGCGATGGCCGCGCGCCATGCCGGTGCGTTTGGCTTTCCCGCGCCCTATGGCCATGAACCGGTCGATGCCAATCATGTCAGCTTCAACATGGACATTGTGGGCGGTTCTGTCGCTTCGTTGTGTGAAGTCTACCGCACGGTGACGAGTTTTGATGCCGCAGGCCATTGGGTGAATCTGCTCTTTGACCATGAGACGGCTGCCATCCAAGTTGAATCGCCCTATACCCACCCCGCCCTGCGCATTCGTGTGAAGCAGCCAGGCACCCTTTTTGTGCGCATTCCGCCCTGGGTCGATCCGCAGACAATAGCCTTGGCTGGTGTTGATGTTCCTGTGCAAATCACCAATGGTTATCTGGTGATCGTTGCGCCGCCGGTCAATCGCTGGCTCGAAGTGGCCTTTCCGCTGGCGATGGAGACGCTTACCCTACAACATCGCACCCGCCAGATCGAGGTGCGCTTGCAGGGCGATGCGGTTGTCGCCATGGAGAACTTTGGGGCCGATCTGACATTTTTTGACCCAATCGAATAATCGCTTGAAGTTTTCAGGTAAATACTTGCAATGCATACATAAATGCATAGTTGCATTTACTACATACTACATAAATGCATAGTTGCATTTACTATAGGAGTTACGCAGTTGGCAGTGTTGCCATCTCTGGTGGCAGGCCGGCAGGATGCCGGCGTTCCCAGGCAACTGCGTAACGCCTATACTACATAAAGGAGACGTGTAATGGCAATGTATCGCGGCGGCTTGGTTGGTTGTGGCCGCATTGGCACGCTGTGGGAGACCGATCCACCCACGCCTTTGACCCATGCCGGGGCCATGGCCGTGCACCCCCAGATCGAGCTGGTGGCCGGGGCCAGCCGGGGCCAGGAACATTTGCAGTGGTTTGGCAAGCGCTGGGGCGTAGATGCACTCTATGCCGACTATCGGGCCATGTTTGAAAGGGAGCAGCTCGACATTGTCTGCATTGCCACCCACCCGGGTCTGCACCGCGCGATTGTCGAAGCAGCCGTGGACGCCGGGGCCAAGGGCATCTTCTGTGAAAAACCGCTGGCGCTCTCGTTGGTCGACGCCGATGCGATTGTGGCGGCTTGTGCGCGGACAGGCTGCGTGCTCTCGGTCAATCACTCGCGGCGCTGGGATCCGGCGCACATCCAGGCCAAGGCCATGGTCGATCAGGGTCTGATCGGCGAAGTCATCTCGCTCTTTGGCATCTGTCAGGGGGTCAAACCCTTTCCGGCGTGGGTGGCCGATGAAGAAGGCCCGCTGATCCACGACGCGGTCCACACCTTTGATCTCTTCCGTCTCTTTGCCGGCGATGTGCAATCGGTCGTTGGCACGGCGCACCAACGCAAGCATTCCTTTCGCGTCGAGGATATTAGCGACGCGCTCTTCCAATTCAAAAATGGGGTCAACGGCGTTGCCATGGTCAGCGAGGTGACGCGCTACTACCGCTTTGAATTGCAGATCCAGGGCACGGCGGGCGTGATCTCCCTGGGCAACGAAGGCAACCGCTGGTGGAGCAGCGTCGATCGCACCGATCATTTGAATGAGCCAGATCCGCGCATCGAATGGTTTGAACTGACGCCCGAGCCTTTCCCTGCCGTGCCGCAAGCCAGTTCGGTACAGCGCGCCATGGAAGAGTTGATCACTTGTATCGAAACGGGCGCAACGCCCAGCTCTACCGGCGAAGATGGCGTGGCTTCGTTGGAGATGGTCATGGCGATCTATGAGTCACAGCTACAGGGCAATGCGCCGGTCGAATTCCCCCTCGTCGATCGCGCATCGGGGCTGTACCGCTTGCGAGACGAAGGTCATTTCTAGGCTCGCAAGTAACGTTCTTTAGAAAGTTTTAGTCACGAATTTTACAAATTAAACGAATTTCCCTGAGATAATTCGAGAAATTCGTTTAATTCGTGACAAGACCTGAATAGGTACGCTTGCGATCAGCCTAATCGATAAAAGGCGATGGCGTTATCGTGAAATAGCTGGCGCAGTTCGTGATCCGAGCAGCCGCTAACTGCCCAGGTCAGCGTTTCGACCCAGCGCGGATAGGCGGTAGCTTGGTAGGCCACCGGCCAGTCACCGCCATAGATGACGCGGTCGAAGCTGAAACAATCGATGACGTGATCGATGTAGGGCTTGAGATCATCACCCGTCCACCGGTCATGGTCCGCTTCGGTCACGAGGCCGGAGACTTTGCACCAGACATTGGGGAAGGCGGCCAGCGTGCGTAACTCTTGTTGCCACGGCTCAAAGAGCTGGTGTTTGATATCCGGTTTGCCAATATGGTCGAGGATAAAGGAAACCTGGGGACATTGTGCCACCAGCTTGATTGTGTTGGCGAGTTGATGGTGCGCAATGCAAATGTCGAAACTCAAGCCATCATCGGCCAGCAGTTGTACGCCGCGCACAAAGTCGGGTTGCAGACAAAAGTCGATGTCCGGCTCGAACTGAATAATGCGCCGAATGCCCTTGACCAGCGGATTGGCCGCTAGCAACTGCTCGATGTCGGCTTTGGCCGCGTCACCTTTTTCCAGCGGTGCCCAGGGTACGATGCCCTGAATGCGCGGATCTTGCGCCGCCAAACTCGTGATCCAGGCGGCTTCGGCCTGAAACTGCAATGGCTCGACCTCGCACTGCAGAAAAACCATCCGTTCGACCTGGACGGGGCCACAGTGCTGATTGTAGGTTTCTAACAGATAGGGTTGGTTGAGCAAAGCATTGCCATCGAGCCAGGGATAGCGCAGATAGCCAGGATCCCACAGATGTAAGTGGGTGTCCACAATTGGGAAGGGAAGCATGGGATCTCCTTTGGGGATGGTCCTGTTGATGATCCGGTACCGGATCGGTAAGGAAGCGATTAATGGCAAACTTTTTACAGCAACTACGTCAGCGAATTTTTGGGAAACCGCAGCCCGTGCGCTCGTTCACGTTGCCCCCCAAACCAGAACCAGAGCCGGAAGAAATCTCTGTGCCCGAGCTAACCGTTGCCGAGCTACAGCAAGCATTGGCCAGCGCGCAGCCGCCACTGGTGCTCGATGTGCGTGAGCCCTACGAGTGGCGACAGGTCCACATTCCTTTTGCGCTGCACATGCCGATGAACGATGTACCGCAACGCTTGGCAGAATTGCCGCAAAGGGACGCCATCGTCGTTATCTGCGCCCATGGCAGCCGTTCCTATGATGTCGCCGGCTATTTGATCGAGCAGGGCTATCAGGCCAGCAGCCTGACTGGTGGCATCAACCAATGGGCACGCGCTGGCGGTGAGATCAGCCAGTAGTTGCACAGTGGCAACCGCCGATTATCATGCGCCGTAAAGGTTGTGTCAAGCGTCCAGACAACGCGCCGGGGGCATTCGCAAAAGCACTTTGACGGCTACCCCTGTTCGTGATACGCTACAGGAGCACGATGGCCTGTTTGACTTCACAATCACGCAGGGCTTATGCTGATCTATCATTCTTACTATTGTCATCCGCAATTCAATTGTACAGCATGTGATAAACCTTATGAAAATTGCAATCTTACATGGTCCACGCGACCTGCGTATTGAAGACCAACCATTAGATATTGACCATTTGCAGCCCAATGAGTTTTGGGTCGAGACCCGTATCTCTGCCTTCAAGATCGGCACCGATCGGGGCAACTATGAAGGAGCCGAACAGGTGCCCGGCGCGCCTGGCTATCCCCGTTGGGTGGGTGATAGCAACCTGGGCATTGTGCGCGGTGTAGGCAGTGCGGTAACCCGTGTCAAAGTTGGCGATCGCATTGTGACGCGCGCGCCCCATCAGTCGGCCTACGTTATGCAGGAATCGGAGAGCATCGTCAAGGTGCCAGACAACGTCCACGACGAGGATGCCGTATATGCCCATCTCTATGCGCTGAGTGCTCACTGTTTTCACAAAGCCAATTTCCGCCCCGGCGAAACGGTAGCCGTAGTCGGGCTAGGCGTATTGGGCTTGGGCGCGATTGCCCTGGCCCCCTTCTTTGGCGCACGCGTCGTCGGCATTGGCAATAGCCCCATCCGCTTGGAGATGGCCATGCGCATGGGCGCACACGATGCCTTTCTCTCCAGCGATCCCGACCTGCAAGCCAAGTTGGACACCTTTAGCGGCGGCCAAGGTATCGATCTGGTGATCCTCACCGCCAATCCCTGGCCCGCCTATCGCACTGCCGTCGAGATCGTGCGCAACAATGGGCGCGTGTCGATTGTCAGCCTGTTAGGGCGTGGCGAAAAGGATCTGGACTTCAATCCATTGGCCATGCAATTGTTCTACAACAAAGGCATCTCGCTGATCGCCGTTGCGGGCACAGCCGGCTATCTCTATCCCCCCACGGGTCAATACCCCATGCACGTCTCCGATCACTTTGCCTGGGATCGCACAGGCGAACATGTCGTCTCGCTCATGGCGGCATCCACCGCACGCCCCTTTTTGGAACCCAAGCGTCTGATTACACACCGCTTTCATTACAGCGAGATGGTCCAAGCCTACGAAATGGCCTTTCACCGCGAAAAGGAAATGCTGGGCGTCATTTTCAACTGGCAGGATTAATACCGTGTACAGGAAAGGTTGCAGAAAGCATGAACCCCTCCCAGCCTCCCCCAACCTGGGGGAGGCTGGGAGGGGGTAAAATTTGTGCTGTGTTAAAGAAGTGTTACCTGCCGCCAAAGGAGCCCTATGAATCTTTTGACAACTGTGGCTGCGTTGCTGCCCAATATGCTCTACACCGTCGCTGGCTTCGGCTATCGTACCGGTATTCCTGCCAAAGAAGCCGACGCGGGTTGGCCACTTGGGGTTGTGCGCCGGCCCGATGGCGATCTGATTGTGGTGGACTATCATGGCCATCGCCTCTTGCGGATTGACCAAGATGGGATACTCCACGCCTTTGCCGGTGATGGCATTACTGGCAATACTGGCGATGGCGGACCTGCTATCGCCGCGCGCTTTCTCTGGCCTCACGATCTGACGCAAGACAAGCAGGGCAATCTCTATCTCTCGGATCTGGGCAACCAGACCATCCGGCGTATTGATTATCAAACGGGTATCATTACGCGGGTTGCTGG
>DAOTTR010000848.1:0-3649 GCA_034437715.1 Caldilineaceae bacterium | reverse complement strand
ATCGAGCGCTTGCCCAACAAAATCATGCGTAGGGGCGGCCGCGCAGCCGCCCCGCGTTTGGCTCGCTGCGAACGGGCGGCTGCAAGCCGCCCCTACTGGATACTTATTTCTTTCTACTGCCCTAAGGGTTTTCAAAACCCTTAGGGTCTACAGTGAAAGGGGGAAAGTTGTCTGCGCGCTAGTACACAGCGGCTCAAATGAACCAATCGTTACGCCGCAGTCTGCGTAGGTCACGTTTGCAACGTGACAAGCTGTCCAAGCTCGCAACACCGTCCGCACCAAGTCTTGCGCGACGACGCTTGTCCGGTGACAAAGCGAATGGTTTGCATGCAACAAGTCTGTCACATTACAAACGTGACCTACAACCGGTATAGCGAAAGGGGGAAAATTATCTGCGCGCTAGCCTTCTAACGTGCTGGTATCACCCAGTGGTTGACCTGTCAACTGGGCCTTGAGCAGGCGGCGCATGATCTTGCCACTGCGCGTTTTGGGCAAGCCGGTGACAAAGTTGATCGCCTGGGGTACGGCAATCGGACCGACTTCGTGGCGCACATGGTCCTTCAATGCTTTGGCCAGCGCGTCGTCCCCCTCGATCCCACCGAGCAAAATACAGAAGGCATGAATCACATTGCCTTTGATCTCATCGGGAATGCCCACGCAAGCCGCTTCGGCAACGGCCGGGTGGCTGACCAAGGCGCTCTCAACTTCCGCCGTGCCCAGACGATAGCCACTCACCTTGATGACATCATCCATGCGCCCGATGATCCAGAAGTAGCCATCTTCATCGCGCCGCGCGCTGTCGCCAGTAAAGTACCAACCCTGGCTGGCAAATTCGGTCCAGTAGGTATCCTTGTAGCGTTGATCGTCGCCCCAGATCGTGCGCGACATGCCCGGCCACGGCTGCTGAACAACCAAATAGCCATCTTCATTGGCCGCAGCGCGGGTGCCATCCTCGCGCACCACATCGGCAATGATGCCGGCAAAGGGCAGTGTGCCACTGCCCGGCTTGAGCGGGACAACCGGCGTTGGCGTGATCATAAAGCCGCCGGTTTCGGTCTGCCACCACGTATCCATAATCGGACAGCGTTCTTTGCCGATATTTTTGTAATACCAGCGCCACGCTTCCGGGTTGATCGGTTCACCCACCGAGCCGAGCAGGCGCAGCGTGGGCATGGGATGCTTGTCGGTCCATTCCTCGCCCAGGCGCATAAAGGCGCGGATGGCGGTAGGCGCGGTGTAGAGAATGGTAACGCCATACTTCTCGATCAATTCCCAGTAACGATCCGGGTTGGGATAGGCTGGCGCGCCTTCGTACATCAGGCTGGTCGCGCCCAAAATCAGCGGCGCATAGACAATGTAGCTGTGGCCGGTGATCCAACCCGGATCGGCGGCGCACCAATAGCGGTCGTCTTCTTTGATATCAAAGACATAGTTGAGCGTGGTGGCAATATGAACCTGATAGCCGCCACAGGTGTGCAGTTGCCCCTTGGGTTTGCCCGTGCTGCCGCTGGTATAGAGAATGAACATCGGATCTTCGGCATCCATCACTTCGGTCGCGCACTCACTGCTGGCTGTGCCAACCAGATCGTGCCACCAGAGATCGCGTCCTTCTACCCATTGGATCGCCTGTTCGGTGCGCTTGTAGACAATCACATTGGCGACGCCAGGCGCTTTCGCCACGGCCTCATCCACAATATCCTTGAGGTTGACCGTTTTGCCGCGCAGCCAAGCGCCATCGCAAGTGACCACAATGCGGCTCTTGGCGTCGTTAATTCGATCGGCCAGCGCTTGTTCGCTAAAGCCACCATACACAACACTATGCATGGCGCCGATCTTCACGGTGGCCAACATGGCAATCGGCAATTCGGGCACGCGTCCCATATAGATGGTGACGGTATCACCCTTTTTGACACCCTGGCTTTTGAGCACATTGGCAAAGCGATTGACTTCACGCCACAGATCGTGATAGCTGTAGGTGCGCGTATCGCCGGCTTCGCCTTCCCAGATCAGCGCGGTTTTGTCGCGCCGCCCGTTTTGCACATGGCGATCCAAGGCGTTGTGAATAATATTGATCTTGCCGCCCGTAAACCATTTGAAGAAAGGCGCGTTGCTCTTGTCCAGCACCTGTGTATAGGGTTCATACCAATCGATCAATTCCTTGGCGCGCGCATCCCAAAAGGCCACCGGATCGGCCAGTGCTGCCTCGCGCACGGTCAAGTAATCGGGGATAGTGGCATTGGCAACGACTTCAGCAGAGGGTTCATACACTTCGCTACGGTTGGCCGCAACGTCAATACCATCTGTCATTGTGAATTCCTCCTCTTCACATTAAAAGCTTATTAGAGTAAACCAATCATCATCGTAAATCATCATCGTAGAAGTGCAAATGATATAGTGCAAATTATACAGCGCGTATGGGCTAGACTAAAAACCTGCGCCAAATAGGTTGTCTCTGGCCTGGCTGGGCACTGGCGAGAATGTAAGGATTTGGCACAATTCGCGCGGTTGTCACCTGTAAGTGTACCTACTTCTGCATAAGAGTCAAGCAGAACGGTTGACTGGCTGTTTTACTGCGCCCCTTGGCACATCCAGTTGTGCCGGTTTCTACGTTTTCTTAGGCAGGGTATTCAATTGATAGTTGCGATTCGTTTGTGGTATACTGCACAAAGTATTACCCGATAAGCGGTGCATCCTGATGGAAAGTATTGGAGGCAATGTTGAGAATCATACGCTGGCTACGGCGTATTTATGCGCGCTCCCCACTGCGAAGCGGTGGGTTGTCCTTCCTAGCGATGCTTGTGCTGGCCGTTACCACGGCGACCTCTGTGGTTTATGCCCAACAACCTTCACCCGAATTTGATCTGAGCCAGGTGCCCGCGCCCGTTGGCCCGCCGCTGGCTGTGGTTGGCGAACCGATCTATCAAGAAAATTGCACGCCCTGCCACGGAGCACTGGGATTGGGCGATGGCCCTACCGCGGCGCAATTGCCGAGCCCCGCCACGGCGTTTGCCGATCCGGACGCAGTTTGGGAGCGCAGCCCGGCCCAACTTTTCCACACCACCAAGTTTGGCCGCATTGAAAATCTCATGCCGCCCTGGCAGAATCGCCTGGATGATACCCAGATCTGGCAAGCCGTGGCCTATGCCTGGAGCTTGCACACCAATGCGGCCAACACGCAGGCGGGCGCGGATCTGTATGCACAAAGCTGCGCCGGTTGTCATGGCCCCCAGGGCACAGGCGATGGCGCAGAGACAACAGTCACGACTGTAGATTTTACCAACCTGAGTTATGCCATGGCCAACAGCCAAGCCGATTGGCTAGCCGGTTGGCAAGCCGCTCACAGCGACGTGGGTGCGGACTGGACGCCAGAGCAACAACGCAATGTGTTGGAAGCCGTGCGCACTTTTAGTTATACACCACCCTGGGCCGAAGCTTATCGCGCCGGGACAGGCGTGATCACGGGTACGGTGACGCAAGGCACTGCGGCTGGCACCCCAGTGGCCAATTTGGTGGCGACCTTGGAAGCCTATGCTAGTTTTACGTTGATTGCCAATTTTACGACGACCGTAGAGAGCGGCGGTGAATTTGCCTTTGGCGAATTGAGCACAGATCCCGAGCTTGACTATTTTGTAGTGGTCGCGGCAGAGGG
>DAOTTR010000847.1:0-3975 GCA_034437715.1 Caldilineaceae bacterium | reverse complement strand
CAACTTACCTGGGGCCACAAGCTGCTAAACAAGTTGAACGACCGCGCAAACCGCTTCAATTAACTCCTGCCATCGAGAAATCACTGGAAACGGGATCTAAAATTTTGACAAATACCGCCGCAATGGGTTACTATCGCAAATGATGGTAACGGTACCATATCACGTATGGCATTGGCTACCCTAGACTCCCTTGTAAAAATTAGTCCACCCGTCAATCTACAAAAGCGAAATATTTTGTGTACTTGTGCGTGCTGCGTAAGTAGTATCAATGAGACACCTAGATGATAGACGTATAGTTTCGCCATTATCGAACGCAAAGACATAGCATGAGCCTGTTACGGGACAGTTTGCGTACTTTTTCTGCGGTTTTGTCTTAAATTGACAGACCAACGATTGTCGGTTATGATGTGTAATATCCCATCCAATTGTGTGAGCCGGAACAGCAGCAGTGCTCCCCACCGGCTCACCAATTCGGTTTACGCATGCTTTGCTGCGTAGTTTGCACTATTTCCAGATCAACGCCCATCAATTCCTTGTTTAGGCACGGCGCGTTGTTCTATTCCATTGCTTCAACTTACTATTTTCCCAAACAAAGGAGCGAAGTATGCAACAAGTCGGAATGTCTCGTCGCAGATTTTTGATGGTTGCCGGGGCTGGCCTGGCTGGCTCAGCCTTACTGGCGGCCTGCCCAGCCCCGGCCGCCGCACCAGCCGGGGGTGGGGAAGCCGCTGCACCAGGACAAGAGAAGATTACGTTGACCTTTGGCCATACCTGGGAGGCAGCTTTTCAAGCCCACCAAAAAGAGTTTGATGATAAGTTTGCAGAAGCCCATCCTGAAGTCGAGTTTTCACCTACCTACAACACATGGGGTGACCATAACCAGATTGTGCCAACCTGGGCCGCGGCCAACACGTTGCCAGACATTATCTATGTGCATGGCCGTTATGCCTTCCCCTGGAATGTTGAAGGCGTCCTGATCCCAGTCAGCGATTTTATTGATCAGGATACAGAATTCAATGTCCAGGGCATTTGGGAAGAAGCTCTGCGCCTCTATGCCTATAACGGCAAACAGTACGAAATCCCCTATGATCACGGGCCAATTATCCTCGGTTACAACAAAGATCTATTTGATGCCGCTGGCGTCAGTTATCCCGATGAAACCTGGACGATGGATAACTTCCTCGAAGCCGCTACCGCGCTTACTCAAGGCGATAGCCAGTGGGGCTATGGTGGCTACTACAACGGCATCGTCGGCCTGGGCAACGAGTTGGGGATCTCACTAACCGGTCCGTGGGGTGGCGAAGTCTTCAATGAAGCAGAAGATAAGCTGTTGTTGGACTCGGCAGAAAGTATGGGCGCGCTCCAATGGTGGGCCGACCTGATTCATGTGCATAAGGCGGCGCCGATGCCGGCTCAAGCCCAGGCGATCCCGAATGGCCCATGGGTTTCCGGACAGGCGGCGATGTTTGCTTTGGCTTCGTGGGGCACCCCTACCTTGATCCAGAATGCACAGTTTAAGTGGGATGTCGCACCGTGGCCAAAAGGTCCGGCGGGCGCCAAGGCCGGTTCGTTTGGTAGTGGTTTCGGCATTACGCGCGATTCCAAACATGCCGATATGGCCTGGACCTATCTGCATGACTACCTCTCCAAAGAGGGGATGGAATTTATGTGGGGCGCGTCGGGTCGTGGCAGCCCAGCTCGCAAAGATGCGTATCCGAGCTGGATGGAATCGGAAGGCGCGCCGGAGCATGCGAGCTATTATCTCGACGCTCTGGAAAATTACGCCGTGACCGGACGCCCCTACCAAACGCTGGCTGGTGGCGAAATCTTGGATATCTGCAATCGCAACACCGATTTGGTGCAAAGTGGCGATCTGACCGTGGCCGAGGCCGTCGCTGCCATCATCGCCGACGGGACACCAGTGTTAGAAGCCGCAGCCGCCAAGTTGAAGGGTGGTTGATGTAAATTGATAGCGAGTGTTGGATAGTAGGGATTAGTGCTGGTAGACAGGGAAACAGGTAAATAGGTAATACCTACTTATTTACCTGTTTCCCTGTCTACCAGCTTCATTAATCCAAATTGTGTCTATAATATCCAATACCCGCTTGTCCCTGTCTCTAGCTTTTTGCCTTTGCTAAAGTGAGTAACCCGCTATGCAAACAACTGTTTCATCACCCCGCCGGCGATTACCTAGTTTGAAACAGCGCGAAGAACGTGATTTCTATCTGGCTATTGGGTTGTGGCTAATTGGCTTTATCCTCTTTACCGGCGGCCCGATCCTGGCTTCCCTCATTTTCAGCTTTACGGATTGGACGGGTGTCAATTTGAGCGCCGCCAAGTTTGTGGGGCTGCAAAATTTCCAGAAACTCTTGTTTGAAGATAAGCTCTTTTGGATCGCCACGCGCAATACTTTCTACTATTCTTTTGGCAGCGTCCTCCTGGGTACAAGTGGCGCGCTTGTGGTCGCGCTACTGCTTAACCAAAAGTTGCCGGGGTCGACCCTACTGCGCGTCATCTATTATCTGCCCTCGGTCGCCAGCGGCGTCGCGATTTCGATTTTGTGGATCTGGCTCTTCAATCCACAAAGTGGGTTGGTGAATTATCTTTTGTCGCTGGTGGGCATCAAGGGGCCGCTGTGGTTGGGCAGCCAAACCTGGGCCATCCCGGCGCTGATCATCAAAAGTTTGTGGGGCATTGGCACAAATATGGTGATTTTGTTGGCTGGATTACAGGGGATACCTGTCCCCCTCTATGAAGCAGCCCGCATCGACGGCGCCAGCAAATGGCATGAATTTCGCAATATTACCCTGCCCATGCTCTCACCAGTGCTTTTATTTGTCCTGATTGTATCGACGATTGCCTCGTTGCAAATCTTTACCGATGTGCGCGTGATGACACAAGGCGGTCCTGGCACCGCAACCTATGTCTTCGTCTACTTCATCTATCAGACGGCGTTTGAATATTTGAAGATGGGCTACTCTTCGGCCCTGGCCTGGATCTTATTTATGATCATTTTTGTGCTGACTTTGCTCCAACTTTGGGCCAGCCAACGCTGGGTCTACTACGAATCAGAAGAGCGTACGTAAAGACAGTTGATTGTTAATTGACCTTTGATCATTGCTTATTTACTCATATTACGCAGTAGGCTCCCTACACGAGTGGACCTCTTTCGTATCCACAAATCTGCGTAACATGAATTATTTATTCAAAAGAGGGTTTTATGCGCCAGACTATTGCTTCCCCTGTTAGTGTTGCGAGCAATCAGCACCATACCGTTCCCTGGCTGCAACGTAAAAAAACACGCCAGATCTTGGGGGCAATTTTTGTCTATGCGTTGCTTTTGCCCGGCGCGGTGATTTTTGTCTTTCCACTGTTGTGGATGCTTTCCACCGCGCTCAAACCGGAAAACCAGATCTTCCTCTTCCCACCCAAATGGATCCCCGAGCCAATTCTGTGGCAGAACTTCTGGGAAGGCTGGACGATCTACCTGCCCTTTAACCTCTTTTTGCGTAACACGCTGATCATCACCGGCAACAATATTATCGGTAATCTAGTTTCGTGCTGTCTGGCGGCCTATGGTTTCGCTCGCCTGCGCGCCCGCGGCAAGAATATCTTCTTTATGATGGTGCTCGGCACAATGTTGCTGCCAACCGAAGTGACGCTCATTCCCCAATACATTCTCTTTTCGGGGCTGGGTTGGAGTGATTCCTGGCTGCCGTTGATGGTGCCGTCCTGGTTCGGCTGGCCCTTCTTTATCTTCTTGCTGCGTCAGTTCTTCATGAACATTCCGCACGAATTGGACGAAGCCGCTCGTCTGGACGGTGCCTCTTCCTGGCGCATTCTGTCGGATATCATTTTGCCGCTTTCCAAGCCCGCGATTGCTTCGGTAGTTATCTTTGCCTTTATCGGCAACTGGAACAATTTTCTACCGCCGCTGATCTACATTCGTTCGATGCCGCGTCAGGTCTTAGCCGT
>DAOTTR010000846.1:0-15954 GCA_034437715.1 Caldilineaceae bacterium | reverse complement strand
GTGGTTGCGGTTGCTGTCACGGTTGGGGAAGGCGTGGCCGTGGCGGGCGTGATTGTGCCGGTTCTGGTGATGGTGGGGGTGGGCGTTGTGGTCGACGTGGCCGTTTTTGTGCCGGTCGGCGTTACGCTTGGCATGGCCGTTTTCGTCGCCGTTTTCGTCGCCGTGGCGGTTACCATGGGCGTTACGGTTTTCGTGCTGGTTGCGGTTGGTGTGTTGGTCGGTGTAACGGGTGTATTGGTACTGGTTACGGTTGGCGTGTTGGTCGGTGTGACGGGTGTATTGGTGCTGGTTACGGTTGGCGTATTGGTCGGCGTGACGGGGGTTGGCGTTTTGGTACTCGTCGCGGTCGGTGTAGCTGTGGGCGGGGCGGGCACCTCGATTAGGGGACCGTTGCCACTTTCCTCGTCGGCGAAATTAATATTGGTGCCAAAGCCACTACCTGCGGTCAGGACAAGGAGAAAGGAGGCTTTGCCATCACCGGTGCGCTGTGCTTCGAGGTATGTGCCAATATTTGCAGCAGTAAAGCGAACTTCACCCGTGAAACCAGCGTCCACTGTAATTGATTGCAAGGAAGAACCGGCACTGGGTGCGTCATTATTATTAACCGTTTCACTCCAACTATCGGAGAGTTGGTAGAGGGTTACCGTTATACTGTTGGCGCTGAGATTGTTTGTCAATTGCAACACTAACGGCGCGCCAGTCAGGGGGCTGGTTACACCGGCAAGATTAAATTGAATGAGCGCGCGTTTTGTGGCTACGAGATTGCCAAAATTGCTAAAGGCAACGACCAAGTCTTGCCCGTTATGGCTTGTGCTTGGTTCATTGATATCTACGAACGTATCTTGACTCGCCGTTAGATCAGTTTGGGCGTGAGCCGGTAAAGTCGTATGCCAAGTGATTGATAAGATCAGCAATAATAATAAGATGAGCGGTGCTAGGTGCCGGCGCTGACTCCGTCCTACGTGAACTTTGTGCATTTGAAGAATTCCTTTCAACCTGTTTGATAAAAATTGTGCAATGTCCTGTTGCCGTGCTGCAACATCGACAGTTTTCTGTCACTGTGTATGCAAGCACCTCGTGA
The DNA here is from genome assembly GCA_034437715.1 of Caldilineaceae bacterium. Lineage (GTDB taxonomy): Bacteria > Chloroflexota > Anaerolineae > Caldilineales > Caldilineaceae > JAHBVH01. The sequence continues at coordinate 14,873 of DAOTTR010000846.1, read as the reverse complement.
TAGGTGCGATATGAAAGCAGCTATTGACAGGCGCTAGCGATCGTGGGCCAACTGGTGGGGCCGCTGCCGTTCAACTCAACAATAAAGGGCGCGCCTACGGGCACGGCAAAGTCCCCTGTACTGGGCGGGGTAAAGACTCGGAAGGTTTGTGTGTTTTGGAGCCAACCCAGCAAATTCGTTAGATTGGTTATATCGCTTGCCACATTGCTTGCATTGGGCAGTTCGTCACAGTGCAAAGGCATGGTAACGAAACTGTAGCCGCCTGGTTTGGTGGCAAGGGCGGGTTTGCTTAGTGACCCTACGACATTGACAGAAGTAGCCGCACCATTACCGACCTGCACAAAAATGGCATCACCCACGGCAAAGCTAAAATTTCCTGTACCGGGGGTAAATGTTTTAAACGTTTGCGTCGCAATATTCCAACCAAGTACCGTATTCACATTGCCAATTTGTGCGGCAAGTGTCTGGGCGTCGCTCGGTGACGGTGAGGCAAATGGCATGCCAATCAGGCTGTAGGTCCCGTTGCTGGTATTCACGGCGTAGTCCATTTCACCCACTTCATTCGATAGCAGTGTCGTGACACCACTCACAGCGGTGACAATGTAAAAATGATTGGTCGCCACATTGCCGATCCCACTGGTTGTGTCAACATAGCTGGTCGTACCCACGGGTAGGGTTGTCAACAAGGTGCTACCTGTTGGCTCGAAAAAGGGGCTAGTGCTGCGATGCACCTCATGTACCCAATCAGATAAGAAATCTACCCAACTGAGTTGCGCGTTGCCACTGCTATTGGCAATCGAAAGTGTGATCGGTGGTGGTGGGGTCGGCACGGTTGGCTGGGGTGTTGACTGACCAACTGGACTAACCATCTCGCTGGCTTGCATGGAGGAACTAATCAGAATCGCGAAGAGTAGAGCAATGAATCCTGTCGGTAACAAAACACGTAGTTTCAATAATTGATACATTCATCTTTCCTTTCTTACGGTAGGCCTATGTGCCCAGCAAAACTTGCTGGGCAAGGGGGGGCAAAATTTTCTACAAACTAGCGATTTTCTATTGGGTAGGAAATCAGCGGGTTGCCATTGCTTCAAGACGCGTCGAATACCCTTGGCGCGTGGCGGACCGCAGCCAAGTGGAGAAACGACAACCTCAAAAATATTGGGTTACTTTACAAGAGACAATGTAAGGTGAAGAATGATGAAGGAGGTGATGTTCGGCACAATTGGGCTAACAAGATAGCAGAAGCGTAAGGATATGGGTGTAAACCCTTTCAACTTGCGATTATAAAACGATAAAACGCGATAGCAGGTTGAGCGATTGCCAGTTATGTTGCGATGTGAGGCGTGGATAGTGCGGCGTATCGTGTGTAATACGTAATTATGCCTAGATATGTACGACAAATGAACTAGATTAGATGATTTGTTTATCATAAAGTAGAAGAAGATAAAAGTCAATGGACTTATTGATACTTTTAATTACATATTGCTTGCAGTTTTGTAATACAACATAGATTTTGCCTACGTAGCCAGCGCTTGCGGGTCTACGCGTCCCGCAAGCGCTCCTGAAATCTATTGCTCTGCATAACTTTTAGCGCGCGCCAGGGTAGTGGGCGGGCGGATGTTTCAGCAGTTCTGCCTCGAGCAGATCCGCGCCCAAGCCCGGACGGTCACTCAGTTTTAGATAACCATTTGCGATTTCTAGGGGATGGCTCAGGATGTCATTGCGCCAAGGTGCATCATCCACATCATATTCCAGGATATAGAAGTTGGGCACCGTCGCCGCGACCGCCGCCGAGATGAGGGTATTAAGCGGGCTGTGGCAGGCGTGCGGCGCGATCAACACATCATAGGCGTGGGCCATATCACAGATCTTTTTGCCCATGGTGATCCCGTTCCAGGCAAAATCTGGCATGATGATATCCTGGGCGTGCAGTTCCAGGAAGGGTTTGTACTCGTGTTGTCCGTAGAGACTCTCGCCAGTGCAGATGGTCGTCTTGGTCGATTCGCGCACCAGGCGCAGCGCTTGCGGGTCAAGCGTCTCTGTCTCTAGCCACATCAGGTTGTACGGTTCGAGCGCCTGCGCCAATTTGATCGCACCGCCCAAGCGATAGGTAAACGCCACATCCAGCGCAATGCCGACATCGGGACCCAGTGCTTCGCGAAAGGTGCCGACAATCGCTTCGGCGCTGCGCAGGATGGCGGGCGATGCGTCACCCGTATGATGGGTGAGCCGACTCATGCGCGGATCGGTGTCAGGCCGATCGGCGAGCGGGAAAAGATTGGTTTTGAGGGCGGTATAGCCGCGCTGCTGTACCTCTGCGGCCAGACGGCGAATGTCATCGGTGCTTGCTACCGGGGGCAAACCCAGGCGCTCTGCCCAGCGGGCGCGCACCGTGCCACAATGGGACCAGTAGAGACGTAACTGATCACGCATCTTGCCGCCCAACAGTTGCCAGACGGGCGCGCCCAGTGCCTTGCCGCGAATGTCCCACAGCGCCGAGTCGATGCCCGACATAGCTTTCCAGGCAATGCCGCCGGTGTGGCGCGCCGAGGCCGCTGCCAGATCCCACCAGATCGCCTCCACTTGCATGGGGTCGCGCCCGATTACCCATTCGGCATAGCGTTCCACCGTGGCGACCACCGGGCCAGGCGAGCCCCAATCGGTGCAATCACCCCAGCCCACCAGGCCCGGCTCACTCGTTTCGACTTTGACAAAGGTCCAGGGACGAAAGCCGCCGTCAACAATATAGGATTTAATGGCTGTGATTTTCATTGAGATTGATTCCTCCTGTTGATTCGTCTTTTTTGAGATGGGGAAGTCGCATCGTAACGATGCAGGCCTGGGTTTTCACCCGTGGGCGCGTTCCGATCTGAATTGTTACGTCGTATTACTGACTGTGCGTGCATCATTCTCTACGCGATTGGTATAAAATGCAATCGCTTTTGCCTCTTTTTGCCTCACTGTTTTGCTTTTCTGGCGCAATCCGAGTATGCTTACCGGACAAGTAAGCGTGAAGCATAGACGAATCAACCCTAGATGAATCAACCAAGAAATCAACTGGGCGAAGCTGCCCTAGACCGTACACCTGTGCCGCCATTCGTGATCTCCAGCCTACAGAATAGCCGCATCAAAAGCTTGGTGAAATTGGGCAAGCGCCGGGAACGTGACGACCTGCGGGTCACGATCGTGGAAGGCACGCGCGAAATTGGTCACGCCTTGCAGGCCGGTGTCATCCCGCTTGAAGTCTACATTTGCCCTGAATTGATCACCACGGCGGAAAGTCGCGCCCTTGTGGCTGCCTGTGAAGGGTTGGCGCGCCAGGGCCAGACTACCCTGTTGACGGTGACGCCTGCCGTCTTTGCCAAGATCGCCTATCGTGAAGATAGTGGCGGCTTATTGCTCCTGGTGCCATACATTACTTGTCCCCTCGACAAGCTGCCACTGCCCACCAATCCATTTTTTGCCGTGATCGAAGGCGTAGAAAAGCCGGGCAATTTGGGGGCGATTTTGCGCACTGCCGATGCCGCGGGCGTCAATGGCGTGATCGTCTGTGCCGGTGCCACAGATGTCCACAATCCGAATGTGGTACGCGCCAGCTTGGGTGCCCTCTTTACCGTGCCGATTGCCGAAGCGCGTACTGATCAGGTGATTCACTGGTTACAACAACAGCGTATTCGCATTGTTGCCGCCAGCCCAGATGGTACCTGTCATTACACAGCGCCAGATGTCACCGGCCCCGTTGCGGTGGTGATGGGCAGCGAAGCGCACGGTTTGGCCCCTGCTTGGTTTGCCGCAGCAGACGCGGTTGCGCGCATTCCAATGCGCGGTCTGGTGGACAGTTTGAATCTTTCCGCCGCCACTGCGATTTTACTTTACGAAGTGGTTCGGCAACGGTTGGCCGGCACCGATAGGCAGGCCGGATAATGGAACAGCAGAGAACCGGATGCCCGTTTTTCGTCACTGGGCTCATCCCCGTGATCGTCACTGTACCAGGAACATATGTCAGGTATTGCACGTAATACTATGTATAGATGGCAATGATCAAACAAGCGTCACTCCCGCCTAGGCAGCTAACGCGCCGCCGCTTTTTGCAGTGGATGGCTGGGTTGTTTTTCAGTAGCGGGGCTGTGTATGGGTATACCCGAGCGATTGAACCGCGTTGGGTAGATATTGAACGGGTTGCGCTACGCATTCCTGAATTGCCAGAACAGCTTGCCGGCAAGACGATTGCCCAACTTTCGGACATTCATCTTTCCGAATATACAGACCCAGCATGGCTGCAACAGGCGATTACCCAGGTGAATCAGCTTGCGCCTGATTGGTTATTTTTAACGGGCGACTATGTAGGTACAGAGGCGCACGCGGCGCAAGGCTTGATTGAACCCCTCTGCCAAGTGCAGATGCCAACCTTTGCCGTCTACGGCAATCACGATTATTGGTCGGATATTGGTGTGGTGACGGCGGCTTTGCGCGAAACGCCTGTGCAAATCCTGCGCAATCAGGCGACACAGTTGGCGGCAGACCTTTGGTTGGCTGGGGTGGATGATTTGTGGAGTGGTGCCCCCGATTTGTCGACAACCCTGCGTGCTGTGCCCAGGGGTGCCCGAACCTTGCTCCTTGCCCATGAACCTGATTTTTTCGATCAAGTGGTGGCTGCGGCGGCACCCATTGCCGTCCAATTCAGTGGCCATAGTCATGGTGGCCAAGTGCGTCTACCAACACTTGTGCCAGGTGAAGATGGACGTTATACCTATGCCCCCATCCTCCCCAAGTATGGTCGTCGCTATCCGATTGGCCTGCGTCAGATCGGCAACCGGCAAGTGTACACCAATCGGGGGTTGGGCGTTTGGCCTTTGCCTTTTCGCTTGAATTGCCGCCCCGAAATCACGCTCTTTACCCTGTTGCCAGCGGAAAATGGGCCAAGCAATGGAATCTATACCACCTAGTAGATCCCGGCGTAAATAAGGTACCCTATTTTTACCATGATGTACACGAGTAACGTGCCTGATTAACTGCCGTGGTATCTACGCCCAACTGTACTAGGATTAAAAGTTGGGCATGGAACTTCGGCCAGCGTGGTGGAAGCACCCCTACTGCAATTGTAGGCAGACCGCAATACTCTAGTTGGATATAATAAGATGCGATCGATTGGCCGGTGTGTAACCAATGAAAATTTCCCTATCCGCCCAGTGCGAACAGCATGAAACAAAATTCGATTTTCAGAGGTTGTTGACGTGACCCCCTCACTATGATAAACTTATTGTACATCAACTGTATTTGGTCGTAATGTAACAGATAAAGCGGCTGTTACCCGATACAGAGGTGGGCTATCAGAGAATAAAACAGGAATCCAAATGAATTCAATCAACTTCCGTAGTGGCATCGTTTATTTCTTGATAATCGTTGCCCTAGGCGCCTTTCTCTATACTTCGATCATCCGGCGCTCCAATCCACAGTCTGAGATAATTCCGATTGCCGAGGTTGCCCAAATGGTGCGCAACGGGGATGTTGCGAAGCTGTTGATTAAGGACGACCGTATCACCGTTGTCAAGTCTACAGGCGTGACTTCCCAATCGCTCAAAGAGCTGGACACCAGCCTTGTCGAAACCATGCGCAATCTTGGTGTGACCACCGAACAACTACGTGCCGTCGAAGTTTCGGTGGAAGAGCCAAAATTTTGGGAAAATTGGAGCGGCATCTTGCTCGCCCTTTTGCCGCTCATTTTGCTAGGGGCTTTCTTCTTCTTTATCCTGCGCCAAGCCCAAGGTGCTGGCAATCAAGCCTTTAGCTTTGGTAAGAGCCGGGCACGGATGTTTACAGGTGACCGACCCACGGTTAGCTTTGCCGATGTGGCGGGTAACGATGAAGCCAAGCAAGAGCTGCAAGAAGTGGTCGAATTTCTAAAAGAGCCAGAAAAATTTGCCGCCCTCGGCGCACGCATTCCCAAGGGTGTACTCTTGGTCGGCCCGCCCGGTACCGGCAAGACGTTGATGGCCAAGGCGGTTTCTGGTGAAGCGGGTGTGCCTTTCTTTAGCATTTCCGGCTCTGAATTTGTCGAGATGTTTGTCGGCGTGGGCGCGAGCCGTGTGCGCGATCTCTTCGAGCAGGCCAAGAAGAATTCACCCTGTATTATCTTCATCGATGAGATCGATGCGGTCGGTCGTCATCGTGGCGCGGGCTTGGGCGGCTCGCATGACGAGCGCGAACAAACCTTGAACCAGATCCTGGTCGAGATGGATGGCTTTGACACCGACACCAATGTGATCCTGGTCGCCGCCACCAACCGGCCCGACATTCTGGATCCGGCGCTGCTGCGCCCCGGTCGCTTTGATCGCCGCGTAACCATGGATGCGCCGGATCTGCGCGGTCGCCGTGCGATTTTGGATGTGCATGTGCGGGGCAAGCCACTGGCGGCAGATGTGGATCTGGATATTATTGCCAAGCAAACACCTGGCTTCGCCGGTGCTGATATTGAGAATCTGGTCAACGAAGCGGCAATACTGGCGGCGCGCCGCAACCGCCGTTCGATCAGCACCGACGAGCTACAGGAAGCAATCGAGCGCGTGATTGCCGGTCCCGAACGGCGCAGTCGCTTGATTACGCCCAAAGAAAAAGAGATTGTGGCCTATCATGAAGCTGGTCATGCGGTCGCCATGCACTTTCTGGATGAGCATGATCCTGTGCACAAGATCACGATTGTGCCGCGCGGGATGGCCGGTGGCTACACCATGCCTCTGCCCGATGAAGAGACTCTGTTGCGCACACGGAACAAGTTCCGCGATCAGTTGGTCGGGTTGCTGGGTGGCCGAGTGGCCGAAGAGATTCGCTTTAAGGATATTACGACGGGTGCCAGCAACGATTTGGAGCGCGTATCCGGTTTGGCACGCGCCATGGTCACCCAGTGGGGCATGAGCGAGAAACTTGGGCCGATTCGCTATGGCGAGCGCGAGGAAATGGTTTTCTTGGGCCGTCAACTCAGTGAACATCGCAACTATAGCGATAAGGTGGCCCAGCAAATCGACGAAGAAGTACACGGGTTGGTCGAAGATGCCCACCAACGCTGTCATGTGATTCTGAACCAGAACTGGGAAAAATTGGAAGTACTGGTGAAGCGGCTGCTCGAAATTGAGACAATCAATGCGCCTGAATTTGAGGCAATCATGCGTGGCGAGACACTGAAAGAATCGTCGGACAAGAGTTCCGAGACGCGTCGTCCGCTGCGTGGCTCGGCGCATGATGAACCGCGCGCCACTGGTGAAAAGCGCAATGACGGCGGCTTGGATATGGGCGGCACTGTCCCTGCCCCAGCCTAGTTGGTAAGATTTTGTGAACGCCTTCCTTATGCCGATAGTGAGCGTACGGAAGGCGTTTTCTTTGCATCATCGGATAGTAAAGGTAGTTCGGTGAAATTTGTACGAATGACACCATCAGTCAACGGTAAACATGAGGCCTCGCCCAAGCCAAGCGGGGCCTCTGCTATTGCACCTAAGCCTACGGTATTTCCCCAAGATCATCCGCGCCTTTCGGTCCGCACCTTGCTCTATTATGCCAGCCGCTACCACCTGGGTAGTGCTGCCTTTTTGCGTTGGTTGCTCTTGCTGCTCGGCGCAACGGGCGTTGTGTGGGCAACCGGATGGTTCCCTGGGCATTGGTGGATCACCGCGCTCAACCTGCTCTTGTTGATAGGTGTGTTGGCGCTCTTTCACTATTGGCGTCGCTGCGATTTTGTGCGCTTTGCCGCCACCACCCCACCGGCACTGCCCGCAAAAATTCTGCTGCCGCAAGAAAAAGTGGCGGTAATGGTGACCGGATTTTTTGGCGTTGAGAAGAAATATCAGCGCTTTACTTGGCTACCTGGCTTTTATCGCTCCTTTGCTACACGCGAGCATGTGCTGATCTGCCAAGTGAGGCAGCAACCCTGGGCCTGGCTAGGCCGTTGGCCCGAAGACGAGGTTGGGCTCTGGTACATTTTCTGCTTGCCACAGGATATTCGTCGCATCGAGTGGGGGCAGCTCGCCTTTGGGGCCGATATTCGCCCTGCGATTGCGCTTACGCACCGCGTCACCGTCACCAAACCGCGCCGGTTTCGCGCCGAACAAATCCGCGATGAAACCGCCTATATCGCCTTTGAGCATGTGGCGAGTGGCGAGGCGATCTGGGCGGATTTGCAACATGATTTCCCCAATGGCATTCCGCAAACTGTTTAACTCGCAATGCTCTTTGCCATGGTGCGGCTTGTCCGTCTGAGTAATTCCCTGCCTGCCAGTACACTTGTCTTGCTAGGTGCCAAACTGACGGGTGCTGCGCTGCTGGATCAGCGGCTTTGGCTGGCGATGGCCGCCATGTGGTGCATCACCGCGTTTGGCTACGTCACCAATGATCTCACCGATCTGGCCGAAGATCGCGTCAATAAGCCGGACCGTCCGCTGCCTGCTGGCGCGCTAACAAGCCGTCAAGCCGTTACCTTGGCGGGTTGTTTGTTTGTGCTGGCACTCCTTCTCAGTCGCCAGTTGGGTTGGTTGGCGCTGGCAGTTGCCACACTGGTATTGGCTTTGTTGCTGCTCTACAATTGGACGTTAAAAGGGGCACAGGGTCTGGGTAATTTGCTCATTGCTGGCCTGGCGGCTTGTGCGCTGTTGCCTGGCGCAGTGGCGGTGGGTGGCTGGCAACGGGCAACAGTGGTACACTTATTGCCGGCCATTATAGCCCTGGCGCTTTTTATTTTGGCGCGCGAAATGCTCAAAACGTTGGAAGATCTGCCGGGCGATCGCGTGGCGGGGAAGCGGACAATCGCCATGCAACTTGGCGCGACGCAGACACTACGCCTGATCGCGTGCATCGCTTTCCTTCTTTTCGCTGTTATCTGGGTGCTTTTCCGCGAACAGGGCTACGCGCTGCCCGCGATTGGGTTGATGCTGTTTGGGGTTAGCTTACCCCTGTTGTTTGCGGTTTGGTATCTCGCGCCTGTTGCACCACCGGCCAAGGTTAGTCAGACATTAGCGCTGTTGAAAGGCTGTTATTTCGTGGGCCTGTTGGCGCTGTGGTTTGCATAGCATGGGGATTGGTAGTATATCACGATGGATTACACGGCGGGCAACGAACTCTGATACCAGTAGACAACCAGGGAGAGAATCAGCGGCCAACCCGCATATTGCGAAACTTGAAGCAAATAACTTTTTGTCCACAGAATATACGATTTGTTGCCCAGTGCGCCCAGTGATAGATCGTTGGCCAATACCCACAGGAAAACGAGGGTCGCTAAAAATACACCGTACACGATCATGGGCAGCAGGATGGAGGATGACAGTGCAGAATCAGTGGTCGTTGCCCAGCGATCGGCTAAGCCTTTAAGGACAACAATATGCGCCACCTGGTCGAGGACGAAGCCAATGGCCTGGGGTTTTTGGGGCGCGTGTACCTTAACCAGATCGATCAGAAAGTGCAGCACGCCCAGTGTGACAAGTAAAGGCCACACAGTCAGCGGTTGTTTGATCAAAAAGGCCGTCAGGATCATATGAATCGCAGCGTGCAAAGCAATGCCCAGGCAGCTTTCATTTTTTAGCTTATAAATGCGATCGGTCTGTAAGGGAAAATCGGCAACTAAATGGCCAAGCAGTAATGCCGCTAGAAGGTTCATCTCGACTGTTTCCAAAATAACCATTCTGTGTGAATCATTTGGTAATTATACTCGAGTTTTTCTACATTAAATGTATCAGAATGATGACAGATTGTTTATAATCCAGGCTCAACCCAATCTCCAGGGAGATGCTTGTTGCGCTGAGATCGGGTTCAGCCACAAAATGCAACAAATTTTCTACTTGACATTTACGCCAAAATCCAGTATACTGTTATCACTCTTATATATAGAACAACGTTGAACTGGAGTAGTAGCCACCGAAGCGAGCTTCAGAGAGTCTTCTCAGGTGAGATCATTTAGGTCTACAGTGGTGTAAAGAAGACAGTAGCGCAGGTTGTGAATGGGCCAGGGAGTTGAAAACCGAACAAATGGGTGTGATCATTGATCGTTACCTGTTTAAGTAGGGGATTCCGGAGACGCCACCGTTATTTGGGCGCTGAAAATCGGAAAGCTGCTTTCCCGTTTTCGCAGAAGTGAGACTGGCGCGAATCCTTGTTTCATGCAGGGATTTTTTGTTTTCTGGCGACAGAAAAGGTGACGCTGGTCTAAGCGGGGTGGCACCGCGGGGTCGCATAGGCAACCTCGTCCCCATATCTATTTTTTGTATGCGTATAGCTACAGAAGATCGGTATGGCGACGAGGTTTTTTGTTGCCGAAAATCTTCTGTGGCACGACGGACGCTCGACAACCGAATTCATTTTTATCCGTTGTCGAGCTTGTGCAATTGAACGATGCCAAAAAAGGAAAGAAGATCATGACGCCACTCTACAAACCTTCGCTCGAAGATGCGCGTATCCTGGCGCAACAAGGCAATATCATTGCGGTCCATCGCGAGCTGCCCGCCGATTTGGAGACGCCGGTTTCGGTCTATTTGAAGCTCACCCAATCAGGTGGGGCTGCGCCCAGCTTTTTGCTCGAATCGGTGGAGCGCGGTGAACAGGTGGGGCGCTACAGTTTCATCGGGGTCAATCCACCCATGACCATGACCGCCACCGGCGATCATGTGACAATCGGCGGGGCGGGGGGCGCGGTCTTGGAGACTGTGCAAGGCGATCCGCTGACGATTGTCAAAGAGATGATGGCCGATCGTCAGTCGGTGAAAATGCCCGGATTGCCGCTCTTTAATGGCGGCGTGGTCGGCTATTTCGGCTATGATCTGGTGCGCTTTATGGAACGCCTGCCCGCCACAGCCGCGCGCACCTTGGATGTGCCCGACATGGTGCTGCTGATGACTGACAATCTGGTGGTCTTTGACCATGTGCGCCACAAGTTGATCGTGATCGCCAACATGCGCGCCGACGGCAATCTGCGCGCGGCCTATGCCGATGCGGTGGCGCGTATTGATAGCATTATCTCGCGCCTCTACCAGCCACTGGTGCCGCCCCAACCCAAGGTCTGCACCAGCGATGAACCGTGGCGCAGCAATTTTGCCCAGGCGGCGTTTGAAGAGAATGTGCGCAAAGCCAAGGAATTTATTACCGCTGGTGATATTTTTCAGGTCGTTCTGAGCCAACGCCTGAGCCGTGCAACCGAGGCCGAACCCTTTACCATTTATCGTGCCTTGCGCATGTTAAATCCATCGCCCTATATGTTCTTTCTCAATTTTACAGGGGTGGCCGGCATCGACGGCGGCGACCCTGAGGACGCGGTGCATATTATTGGCGCGAGCCCAGAAATGCATGTGCGTTTGGAAAACAGCACCGCCTACCTGCACCCAATTGCCGGAACGCGCTGGCGCGGCAAGACGCAGGCCGAAGATGATCAGTTAGCACACGATCTGTTGGCCGATCCCAAAGAGCGCGCCGAGCATGTTATGTTGGTCGATCTGGGGCGCAACGACTTGGGGCGTGTCTGCGAATATGGCTCGGTCAATGTGCCCGCTATGATGACCATTGAGCGCTACAGCCATGTCATGCACATTGTCAGCGACGTGCGCGGCAAGATCAACCCCGATCAGGATGCCTACAGTCTGCTGCGCGCGACCTTCCCGGCCGGCACCGTCAGTGGCGCACCCAAGGTGCGAGCCATGGAGATTATCGAAGAGCTAGAGGGTGTGCGACGGGGTGCCTATGCGGGCGCGGTTGGCTATATCGATTACGATGGCAACATGGACACCTGTATCACCATCCGCACGATCACGATGAAGGGCAACGTCTGCAACTTGCAAGCCGGTGGCGGTATTGTCGCCGATAGCGATCCGACCTATGAATTTAATGAGTCGATGAGCAAGATGAAGGCATTATCGGTAGCGGTGCAACAGGCTGAGGAAGGATTACTCTAATGGCCCAGGTAAAAATTTATGGAGTCAAGGAACAACTGAACCCGATCAAACGCCAACTGTCGGATGTGATCCATGCGTGCGTGGTGGCCGCGCTGCAATTTCCCCAGGACAAACGGGCTCATCGTTTCTTTCCGTTGGAACGCGAAGATTTTTTCTATCCGGTTGGCCGGAGCAATGCCTATACGATCATTGAGATTACGATGATGACCGGGCGCACAGTCGAGGCCAAGAAGCGCTTGATTCGCCTGCTCTTCGATCAAGTGGAAGCATCCGTGGGCATTGCCCAGCATGATTTGGAAATTTGCATTACCGAAAGCCCACCCTACAACTGGGGTTTTCGCGGCATGCATGGCGATGAGATCAAGTTGGATTATAAAATTAACGTGTAAAGGAGAGCAAGATGAGTGAAAAAAAGCGGATCTTGACCGGTGATCGCACCACCGGCAAGCTCCATCTTGGGCATTTTGTGGGTAGCCATCGGCATCGGCTGGCCTTTCAGGAACAGTACGAATGCTTTTTTCTGCTGGCCGATCTGCACATGTTGACGACCAAGCCCGACAAGAAGGATATCGAAGCAACCACCGAGAACAGCCGCGCGATTGTGATGGATCACCTAGCGATTGGGATTGAGCCAAAGAATGCCACCTTCTGTCTGCAATCGGCGATTCACGAAACCTATGAACTGCAACTGTTGATCAGTAGCTTGGTCACCGTCGAACGGCTGTTGCAATTGCCTACGATCAAAGATATGGCCAACGCCGCCGGCATGGATCAGACGCCCTATAACTTGCTGGGCTATCCCGTCTTGCAGGCCGCCGATATTCTGTTGCCGCGTGCCAATCTGGTGCCCGTGGGCAAGGATAACGAGAGCCACGTCGAGATCACCCGCCAGATTGCGCGGCGCTTTAACAATGCCTATGGCGAAGTTTTCCCGATCCCCGATTCCTATGTGATCGGCGGCACATTGATCGGCACCGATGGCCAGGCCAAGATGAGCAAGAGCCTGGGCAACACGATTATGCTCAGTGATGACGCCACTACCGTGCGCCGCCAAGTCACCGGCATGTACACCGACCCGAATCGCATCCGCCCCGATGTGCCGGGCCGCGTCGAGGGCAATCCGGTCTTTATCTATCACGACTACTTTAACCCCAAAAAGGCCGAAGTGGATGATCTCAAAAGCCGCTACCTGGAAGGGCGCGTGGGCGATGTCGAAGTCAAAGAGAAATTGATCGTCGCGCTGAACAACTTTCTCGATCCGGTGCGCGAACGGCGGGCCTACTATGAAAGCCAAACCGGCTTTGTCGATGAATTGATCTACGATGGCACCCTGCGCGCCCGTGAAGAAGCCAAGGCCACGCTGATCGAAGTGAAAAAAGCCATGGGCTTAACCGGGGCCTGGAACCGCATTAGCCGGGCGGCGGAAAAGCGGCGTAAGAAGAGTGAAACCGAAGCATAACTATCTTCCCTATCACGGAGCAAGTGTACGAATGGCAATGACACTGGCGCAAGTGGTGCCCTGGGGGCGCTCTTTAGACGAATATCAACAGATGTTTGATCTGTCGCCGCAGGCGTTGCAGAGCAAGATTTTGGGCTGTGGCGATGGTCCGGCCAGCTTTAATGCCGAGTTGACAGCACAAGGTGGGCAGGTGATTTCGGTGGCCCCGCTCTACACTTTCAGCGCCGAACAGATTGCAGCGCGGGTAGAGGCGACAAGCACAATCGTGGTAGAACAAGTGCAACAGAGCTTGCAAGACTATGTTTGGACGCGCTTTCGCGACCCGCAGGATCTGGGCCGTCATCGCTTGGCAACCATGCGCCACTTTCTGATAGATTATAATGCGGGCAAAGCCGCGGGGCGTTATCAAATCCAGTCATTGCCCACGCTCGACTTTGCCGATGGCACGTTTGATCTGGCGCTCAGTTCGCACCTGCTCTTGCTCTATTCCGAGCAGCTATCCTATGACTTTCATTTGGCCGCCATCCGCGATCTGTGTCGCGTGGCGCGCAAAGTGTGCATCTTTCCGGTGTTGGATCTCAAGTGCCGAGTTTCGGCTTATATCGAACCGCTGCAAAGCGTGTTGACCAGCCAGGGCTATGCTGTCACGCTTGATGTTGTACCCTATGAATTTCAGCGCGGCGGCAACCGTATGCTGCGCATCAGTAAACTTTAGTCTCGATTCATAAGCATCACATGGAGCACAACATGATCGCAGTAATAGACAACTACGACAGTTTCACCTACAATTTAGTACAGTTTCTCGGTGAGATCGGGGCCAAGGATATTCGGGTCTGGCGCAATGATGCGATCGATGTGGAAGAATTGGCCGAATTGCACCCCACCCACATTGTGATTAGCCCTGGGCCGGGCGCGCCCGACAAGGATAGCGGCATCAGCAACGATGTCATTCGCATCTTGGGCGAAACGACACCAATCTTGGGGGTTTGCTTGGGGCAACAGTGCATTGGGCATGTCTTTGGTGGCAATGTCGTGCGTGCGCCGCGCTTGATGCATGGCAAAGTCAGCCCTGTGGAGCACAATGGCGAAGGGATTTTCGAAAATGTGCCGAGTCCCTTTACGGCTACACGCTATCACAGTTTAATTGTCGAGCAGCCGTTACCCGCCGTACTCGAAGCCACTGCCCACACCGCCGAGGGCGAACTGATGGGGTTGCGCCACAAGACGTTGCCAATCTTTGGCGTGCAATTCCATCCCGAGAGCATCCTGACCGAGTATGGCAAAGAGATGTTGGCGAACTTTCTGAAAATTTGATGGATAATACCAGAAAATGTAATTGCGGGGTTGCATAGATTCACAGGAGACCTGTAGGGTTTTTAAGGCGCTTGCAAAGCAATAAGGATCCAGCGCTTGCCCAACAAAATCATGCGTAGGGGCGGCTTGCAGCCGCCCCGCGTTTGGCTCGCTGCGAACGGGCGGCTGCAAGCCGCCCCTAC
>DAOTTR010000845.1:0-4501 GCA_034437715.1 Caldilineaceae bacterium | reverse complement strand
CAAGTATGCAGTAGGGGCGGCTTGCCGCCGCCCGTTCGCAGCGAGCCAAACGCGGGGCGGCGGCGCGGCCGCCCCTACGCATGATTTTGTTTGGCAAGCGCTGGATACTTATTGCTTTGAAAGCGCTGGATACTTATTGCTTTGAAAGCGCCTAATTTATGTGGTACGACTTTGGAATAAGGGTAAATGACACAATGGCAGACGCTGATCGTACGCAACCGGTAACGTCTAGTAGCAGCAATACAGCCCCTGACCAGGCCGCCAACGCGCTTACGCCGAGCCTGGTGCGGACAGTGACGGCAAAAGTCTATGCACTCTTGTTAGCGGATCTACAGATTGAACGAGAGCGCTTGCGCATTGCGCGTGGCGCGTGGCAACAGGACAGGAGACGATAATGGACTATGCCCAGCAACTCTATCTGGATCAATCCCATGCGGCGTTTTGCTATGTCGTCCTGATTGGGAAGGAAGCCGTGGGCGCGTTTACCGAATGCACCTTGCCGGCGATTGAATGGGAAGTGGAAGAGCTAAAAGAAGGTGGGCAAAATGCGTATGTCCATCAACTGCCCGGCCGGCGCAAGGGGGCGCGCCTGACGCTGAAAAATGGCATTGGCAAGAGTTTGGTCTTCCAGTGGTTTAAAGAAGTCGTTGAAGCCGATGTCCATCAAGGAAAACTGCGCAAGACGATCAGTGTGCAACTAAAAAATTCGGAATTGCAAGAAGTTTGCACCTGGACATTGGAAAACGCAGTGCCAGTCAAATGGACCGGGCCGCAATTGCGCTCCGATGCGAGCGCCATCGCGATCCAAACGCTTGAATTTGTCTGTGGCGCCTTTACGATTTCGATGCCGTAATATTGCCTGGAAAACAGGGTGGGTGATTGAAAAGATGAGTGTACTCAATCGTTGGCAAGATCGCAATCCTCTGGCGCGCCGCGTGCGTCGGCATGGCGCGCTGACGACGCTCTTTCGGGCCGTAGCAGACGATGCTTCGCTGGCGTTGCCACAAGGGTTGCTGATGGGCATTGCGCCCACATTGACGCCACCGGCAGACAATCATGCAGCACAATCGGCAATGGTGCCCGAACTTGGGTCGGCCAATCCGCCATTGCCCGAGGACGCGCCTTTTGCACAACCCGCTGCCACAATGCCCGCTACGGCAGACTTTGCGACAATGCCGATCTCCCAATCGATACAGCGGACACCGGCAAGCCCGTCGCTGCTCCCACGCGCAGTGACTTCGCCTGTGCCGCAAGTTGCTACACCCCAGGCAAGCGCGCCCTTTCCAACCATTGCCGCGGCAATGGCACCGGCTCGTCCGGTGGCGCAGACCATCGCGACTGTCACTCCGTCCGTACAGCGGATGACATCTGGCCTACTGTCCCTCACAGAAGCCGCTGGGCTGGATCAGCCGCTGCCACAACCGATGGCAAGTACACCCGCGGTTGTCGGGGAAACTTCCCAGCCGCAACGGCAGGCAAGCGTCGCCCTGCAACAAGCGATTGCCGTTTCGTCACCGGCGCTGCCGCGGGCATCCGCCGCCATGCCAACCGCTGTGTCGCCTGATCCAGAGCATATGGGTGCTTTTTCACCCACGCCACCAGTACAGGCAACTGTTCAGCGCGTCGTGGTGCCAGGTGGTCAACGCCAAGCTGCGGCTGGCGCGTCACTGGAAACGGCGGCCACTGAATCGACCACCGCGACTTTACAAACAACTGCGATCGGCGCCCCATCGGCTCTCCAACGTGCGCCGACAGTACAAACGACAGCGCCGGTGGCTTCACCCATAACCCCGCCCCCACCGCGCCCGCCCGCCGTGCCACCTACTACTGGCGGGATGGATGATCGAACGTGGTCACGGTTGCAGGCCATCTATCGCAAACATCAAGCGCGTAATGCTGCAGATGCTGGAGTCGCGGATCAAGACCCAACGCTCCAACGACAGTCGGCTAGCGCACCATCCCCGGCAATGCCCCATGAACAGGCGCACTTGTCACAGGAACCGGAGCCGTTGGTCTATGCGCCGGTTGCGCCGTTGGCAGCGGATGGTTGGTCCGCCGCACCCGACGGTGCCACGGCAAGCGCCGCCCCGGGCGGTAGCGTTATCGACCTGACGACTGTGCCCGCATTGACAGATCTGCCAGTAGAGGCACAGTTTGCCCCCACCGTGCGCCAAGCCTTGTCCGAGTCCGTACAGCGCCGGGTGCTTGCTGAACAGTCTCCGCCGGTCCAGTTACCGCCCGCACCGGTAATAAGTGCGCAAAGGACGACGCCAGTGGTGGAACAGGGCACGCCTCAGGCGGGCTTGATTGCATCTACGGCACCAAGCTCCAGTGCAGCTTTCGCAGGGGCCAGGGATGTGCAGATGGCAACCGATGCACGTACGGGGGATATGGCAGATTCGGAGAGCGCGCTACCGCCGCTTTCTGCACAAACCGCCTGGGCGGTACAGCGGCTGGCGCACGCACCGTTACACCAGGGCGTTCGTACGCAAGAAGCTGGTTCACAAGAAATTATGCGTGCCGTAGACGCCCTGGCACCGAGTGTGGCTGAGTTGAAGCAAAAGGCCAGCGAAGATCAGGCGATGCGCCGGCGATTGGCAACCATCCAGCCGGATCAGCCCACCGAATCACGGATTGATGTTGTGCTGCCGCGCCGCCCACGCCCGCAGCCCCGTCCACCGGCGGCAACAGGGATGGACATAAATGCCGCGCCTTCTGTGCAACGCCAGCCTGTGCAAGCTGGCACGCCAACACCGGCCACCCCTGTCGCTCAGGTTTCACAGGCGATTGAGACAGAGATTGGGCCTTTGCCGGTCGAATTGTGGCATGTCATCGGCGCGCCCTTATCCATGCCTACACCGACAGTCGCAAGCACCGCTGAATCGCCAACAGAGGCGAGTTCCCAAAGCCAAAGTGCCCCGGCGTTTGCCCCGGCGACCTTGGCCGAAAGCAGCGCATCGCAACCGGCTGCACATCTGCACGAAGCCGCGCAACCCCGTGTCATGGCTGCCGCAGAGAATGCAAGCGCCATCCAACGATCAACGCTAGAAGCGCCAGTGATGGCGTCACAGCCTGTCCTATTGCAGCGCGCACTGACCAATACGGAATTTGTGTCGGATGACGTAGACGATGACGAGTCGGGGGAGGATGCTGTACCTGAGAACGCGACCGCGGCGACTGCGTCATTCGAAGCTGCGTTACAGGCTGCCGGTATTGTCGTGCAACAGACCGCGCTTGCTGCTGTGTCTATGGCTGCGCCGACTAAGCCTGTCGCCACAACCACTGCCCAACGACGCAAGCGCACACCGGCCAAGGCAGATGTACCTGTGCAACGGCAAGTTGACGACGAAACGGCTACAGCCACTGAAGCGTCTACGCCGCCATCATCCAATACAGCAACAGCCGCGCCGCCAACCCCGGCAAAAGCCGAAATTGATACAGATGAGCTGGCGCGGCAGGTCTATTCGCAAATTAAACGAAAGCTGGCCGTAGAGCGCGAGCGACTGCGGTAAAACGGATCAATTTGCGGGCAACGGCTCAGGTGCGTGGCACGGACCAGGGGCTCTTTGCCAATCCTACCCATCTCTGGTCGTGTCATGAACCCAAGGCAAGAATGAATCAACGATGAGCGAAGCTTTACAGACAACAGACAAATCTTTACCGACAACCAAGGGTGGTTTGGCCGCGGCTAGAATCTTTGAAGTAGATCAACAGCGTGAAGAGGTGAAAGGTGGTTTTGCAGTGGCTTGTATGTTCAATCCCTTTGAATATACGCTGACCAAGTCCAACTCTTATAAAGAATCAGACGCGACCAAGGGAGCAAGCGCCCCCAAAGCCGAATTTTCCAAAGGCGGTGCCCAAACCTTACAGATCAGCCTACTTTTTGATACCTATACAACAGGCAGTGATGTGCGCGATGTGACGAACATCCTTTGGAAAATGATGGCAGTCAAGGAGCGACCCAACAAAAAGCCAGATGAAAAGGATAGTCCGCCCATGGTCGCCTTTGCTTGGGGCACATTCTACTTTGTCGCCTATATCACCAACATGACGCAGAAGTTTACCCTCTTCACCCATGAAGGGAAACCCGTGCGCGCCAAGGTGGATGTTACCTTTACCCAATATATCGACGAAGACGATGTAAAGCCACAGAATCCGACCTCTGGTGGCGGCCCGATCAATCGGTTGTGGCGGGTGGTCGGCGCTGAGCGCATCGATCTGATTGCGGCCCAGGTTTATGGCGATGCCACGAAGTGGCGGCTGATTGCTGAGCACAATCAACTGGTGGACCCTTTGGCGTTGCGTCCCGGGCAGGTATTGGCAATTCCGCTTAGCTAACTGAGGAGTAACGATTCAGGCACCCCTCCCAACCTCCCCCAATCTGCTTAGCTTTACCCACATGTATTGGTGAGCAAAAGGGAAGTGCATTCAAGGAATGATGCAGAATAAGCATGGTTTTACCGAATTTTGCTCGACTTTGCCGAAATCGGCTCATTTCAAC
>DAOTTR010000844.1:0-4699 GCA_034437715.1 Caldilineaceae bacterium | reverse complement strand
CCTATTTTTACCATGATGTACACGAGTAACGTGCCTGATTAACTGCCGTGGTATCTACGCCCAACTGTACTAGGAGGGCGGCAAGCGCATTGGTGCCGCCAGGATGGCGGCATTCCCAGGAGAGGCGAAAGCAGAGAGGAGCTATAATGGCATCGCAAATTCACCAAAGGCAGGTCGCAGGGACCCGTTGGGATCCAAACCAGTATCTCAAGTTTTCAGACCATCGGTTGCGACCTGCGCTGGAGCTACTCGACCGTGTACCGATCCAATCCCCGCAAGTCATCTACGACCTTGGGTGCGGTGCAGGACAGGTCTCCCATATCATCGCTGAGCGATGGCCCACAGCGACAGTCTACGGGCTCGATAATTCGCAGGAGATGCTGGCCCAAGCTGCCGCCAATTCTGGCAAGATCCAGTGGATCGAGGCTGATATCCACACTTGGTCACCCGATGAGCCTGCCGATCTGCTCTATTCAAATGCGACGTTGCAGTGGCTGGACGGGCATCAGGCTCTCTTCCCGAGGCTGGTCAGCTTTTTGAAACCGGGCGGGTGTCTGGCGGTGCAGATGCCGCTTAGTTGGGCCGCGCCTTCGCACCGTCTTATGCGGGAAACATTGGCCAACGGGGATGTTGATGGAAAAGCACTCGGCACAGAAGAGATCCGACAAGCTGTGGCGCGCAAATGGGTTGAAGATGCCGCCGTCTACTACGACCTGCTGGAGGATTGTAGCAGCGGCCTCGACATCTGGGAAACCGAGTACCTGCAGATCCTGGCAGGTGACGACCCCGTGCTCGAATGGGTGAAGGGCACCGGGCTGCGGCCAATTCTTAACAGTCTCGGTGACCAGGCGCGCGCGCGCTTCCTGCTAGCGTACGCACAGCGCCTGCGCGCCGCATACCCCACCCGATCTGATGGACACACGCTCTATCCATTTCGCCGCCTGTTCATTGTCGCAACTGTCTGAATGGGCGAACTTACGTCACCGCCATTCGCGATCAGCCATTCACGATCAATGGGTCAGTGCCAAGGTGATCGCCTGCTCATAGGTCAGTACGCTGCCCTCGGCCCAGTGGAGGGCAAATGTTTGGTCGCCGACGGTGGTGCGCAGGGCAGTGATCCACTGCTCGTACTCACCTTGATTTACTGGCGGGATCGGTGCGCCGCTGGCGTGGCGTAGCGCGTTGGCCGCACCAAAGAGACGCGCCGCGAGTGCCGTTGCGGGCAGGCTATGGGCAAATCCTTCCAGCGCAGCCGCGGCTCCCTGTTTGTCCACCATTTCTTTGTAGAAGGTCAGGCTGGCGCGAAAATGTATTGCGGCACCCTGGGTATCCCCTTGGGCAAGGGCGAGCCGACCCAAGCCGCTCAGCGCCGCGCTAATATGGTGCTTGTGGCCGCGCAACTGCCAAAGACGCAGACTTTCCTGCAAATGGGTCGCGGCCAACCCATAATGGGCGCGCTTCAGCGCAATCAGCCCCAGTCCATAACAGCTAAAAGCGATGCCTTCGGTTTCATTTTCTTTTTGAAAGAGGGCCAGGCTCTGTTGGAAGCGCGCAACTGCCTGATCCAGCTCGTTGTTGGCATAGCAGACCCACGCCTGAAAACTCACATTGTCACCAATTTCAATGGGAATCGCGCGTGGTTGTGCCAATAGGGCACTTTCGCCCAGCAGGGTTGTCGCCTGTTGGAATTTGCCTTGGAAGCCAGCCACCAGCGCCTGACTCTGCAAGGCGGCAATAATGCCTTCCTGGTTGTTGCGTTCGCGTTGGATATTCAAGCTTTCCTGGAGCAATGCCATGGCCTCGGCATAATCCCCGCGCCGCCAAGCCAGGTTGCCCAGGCGAATGAGCGAGTAGGATATCCCCGCCTTGTCCCCCAATTCGCGGAAGATCGCCAGGCTTTCATGGATCAGGTCAGCGGCTAGTGGATAGTGGCCTTGCAGACGCGCCATATAGCCCAATGCGCCCAGGGCAACAGAGATGCCCCACCGATCACCGCATTGGCGGAAGAGATGGAGCGATTCTTCCCAGCGCGCCGCGCCCTCCTCGATCTTGTCGCGGGTCATGGCGATCCAACCCAGGCTGAAGAGCGCCAAGCCAATGCCCCAATCATCTTGCAGGGTGCGGAAGAGGCTGAGGCTTGCCTGCAAGTACGCGCCCGCTTGCTCCATGTCCGTGATATTGGTGCTGTTGACCATGAGGCCGCGCAAGGCATAGGCCTCGCCCCAGCGGTCGCCCACCTGCCGCGCGAGCATCAGACTTTCGCGATAGAGCGGAATTTCACTGCCATCGGCGTCGGCCAACCATCCCGCGCCAGCCAAGGCCCTCGCCCTGGCGATCGCCAGCGTATTCGGTAGCGGCGTAGGGCTAGGCTGTGCCAACAACTGTTTGAGCCATTCACGCCCCTCTTTCCAAAAGCCCCGAAAATACCAAAAGCGCGCCAGACTGCCTGCCAGACGCAACCCTGCTTCCAGCGTATCACTGCCCTGTGCCCACTTGAGCGCGGCGCGCAAATTGTCATGTTCCAGATCAAGCCGGGCGAGCCAGATCAGTTGTTCGGCGGCGCGCAACTTGGGTTCGGCCTCTTCGGCCAGCGTTAGGAAGAAAGACAAATGGCGGGCGCGCACAGTTTCCGATTCACCGGCTTCGAGCAGCTTCTCGCGCGCATATTGGCGAATTGTCTCCAGTAGATAGTAGCGCCCGGCCCCGGCCTGTTCTTCCACCACGACGAGCGATTTTTCAACAAGATGGGTG
The DNA here is from genome assembly GCA_034437715.1 of Caldilineaceae bacterium. GTDB lineage: Bacteria > Chloroflexota > Anaerolineae > Caldilineales > Caldilineaceae > JAHBVH01. The sequence continues at coordinate 1,948 of DAOTTR010000844.1, read as the reverse complement.
AGCAGCTCCAGCACATCTTCAGAGTGGAAGGTGGCGGGTGGCGCATGGTGAGTGGTGAGTTCACCGCCGTGATCTGGGTTGAAATGGGGTAACGGGTCTACACTTCGGTCGGCGTCATCGGCACAGACGGCTTCGGCTGCTTCGAGCGTCCAGCCGCCGAGAAAGCTGGCTAGCCGGCGTAGGAGCGTGCGTTCGAGCTCACTGAGCAGATCCCAACTCCAATCGATCATGGCGCGCAGCGTTTGTTGGCGGGGCAAGGCTGTGCGGCTGCCACCGGTAAGCAGCCGGAAACGGTCATCCAGGCGCGCGGCAATCTGTTCGGTTGTCATGGCGCGCACACGGGCCGCCGCCAACTCGATGGCCAGGGGGACACCATCCAATTGTTGACAAATTTGCGTCACCGCCGCGGCGCTCTCCGCATTTAGCGTAAAGGTCGGTTTGACAGCGGCGGCCCGGTCGACAAAGAGACGGATCGCTTCACACTGCGCCAGCGCTTGCAGGGAGAGTGGTTGCTGGGCATCGGGCAATTGCAGCGAGGGCACGCGAAAGACGCGCTCGCCCATGACGCCCAGCGTTTCGCGACTGGTGACCATGATTTTCAGGTTGGCGCAGGCGCGCAGCAGCGTTTCGACAAATTGGGCACAAGTTTCTACCAGATGCTCACAATTGTCGAAGATCAACAGCAGCGTTTTGGTGCGCAAATAGGTGGTCAAGGTGCGGGTGAGCGGATAGCTGGGCTCTTCGCGCACCCCAAGCAACGCAGCTACGGTCTGGGGCACCAACACCGGATCAGAGAGCATTGCCAGCTCAACCAGCCAGATGCCGTCGGAAAAGATGTCGTGCAGATGGGCTGCCGCTTGTATGGCCAAGCGCGTCTTGCCTGTGCCCCCCGGCCCGGTGAGGGTAAGCAAACGCACGCCTTCCGCTGCACGCTCGCCATTGGCGGTGGTGAGCAAGCGACGAATGTCGGCCATTTCCTTCTCGCGGCCAATAAAGCTGGTCAACTGCACCGGCAGATTGTGGGTTGGATTGTCTGCGGGCGAACGCGCCGGTAGCGGCGGCAGCACACTCTCGCCGCTACGCAGCCGCTCATAGAGCAGGCGCGTCTGCGCCGACGGCTCGACCCCTAGGTCACGTTCCAACCCATCGACACAACGCTGATAGACATCGGCCATGTTCGATGTATCGCCCAGACCGGCATGTGCCAGCATCAGCGCGCGATAAGCTGGCTCTGGCGTATAGCCGAACGCGATCCAGCGCTCGCCCCAGTGTAGTACCTCTGTCCAGCGTCTGGCTTCGCCCAACCTTTCGAGCAGCAGATTGAGTTTGCGTTCAAATTGCGCATGCAAGCGATCGCGTTCGAGCAGCACCCACTCGTCATAAAAGCCGGGCAACAGTTCCCCCGCATACGCGGCCACAATACGCATCAGATCGTCGGCGGTGGTCGTCTCTGCCAGTGGCTGGGCAATCTCTTCCACATCCAGCCAATAGGCGCTGTCGGTGTTAAAGGCCAGCGTCATCTCGCCGACCAACAAGCGCGTATCGACCCCTTCGCCCAGGGCGCGGCGGATCTGCCACAGCGCTTGGCGCAGATTGCGGCGGGCATTGGTTTCGCTAGAATCGGGCCAGAGCAAGCCGGCCAGCCGTTCACGCCGGTGCGCCACAGGATGTAGCACCAAATAGGCCAAGAGTGACTGCGCCGGTCGCGCCGCCATTTCGACCGCTGTGCCATTCAATTGCAGCGCAAATTGACCGAGCAGGCGAATTTGCAACATAAGAAATCACCAAAAATAAAAAATAACACAACAATGGACGCGGGCATAGACGCTGAGCGGACGCGGGTTGCGTAAACTGTGAGAAACGGAAATTAAACTGTGGTTGTGTTGAAAACGCGCAACGTGTCTGGTGTATTAGGCGCTTGCAAAGCAATAAGTATCCAGCGCTTGCC
>DAOTTR010000843.1:0-15037 GCA_034437715.1 Caldilineaceae bacterium | reverse complement strand
CTCCGCGAACGCCTGCGTAACATTCAGCGCTTTCGCTCTGATCCCGACGACTTCCTTGCTGAAACCGCGCGCCTCTGGGCTAGCTCTGACTAATTTGTATGTCCCTTTTGCGGTGACTGATATTATAAGCTTAGCTGATTTGTTAAACAAACCCCTATGGTGACCCGTTAGCCCAACTAAACGCCAATTTTTCGGGCTAACGACAAAGGTAACTGGCGCGCGTCAGTGCGTCCAGCTCACCGCCTTGTGAGAGATTCCTTGTTCTCATTCCAGATGCGCCTCACGACATCTTCGAGTTCGTAAGGATACGCAAACTCGTACCGATCGGCGAGCCAACGACCAACCTGAGCCATCTCGGCGCGGATGGCGTCTATGACGCGTACAGTTTCATCGGGTGTCCTGGACGGCAAGCCAAGGATGTTGCGCTGATCCGCGGTGAGCTTGCCATCCAGGCCCTGGTGCATTGCCCCGAGTACATGAATGGTTATGCGGGAATCAATATCTTTGCCCACCGCCTGTATATACCATGCGCGTAGCAGGGCGATTCTCTCCATATAGAGTCCGACGAACGCGAAGTAATCATGTTTCCGGCCAAGGCCCTTGATCTCTTTGTGCGTCGTGATCCAGTAATCAACCAAAAATTGCCGCACCACGGCACCGTCAATCTCGCGGACGAGCGAGGCGGCGGGGCTCGCAAATCCTTGCAGCGCCGCTCCAAATTCCGCGTTGCGACAGGCGAGAATGACTAGTTGCGGTTCAAGATTCTTGATTGTCGTATCTTGCACATAGAAATCGACAATGGTGCCCTCTGCCATGACCAAATGGTGCAGCAGGGCATGTTCCCCAAAGCGCAGCAAGAGACCACCGTATGTAGGAATGGGCAGATACTGTTCCCAGTCCGGGGTTGTCCATTGGTCAATTTGTCCAGGTTCGACGGCAATCCGGAAATCAACATCGCTGTACACATCCCCCGTGCCAGCCGCAAGGCTCCCGCCAACCCAGATCGCTTGCACGGTGCCATCCTCATAGCACTTCCTGGCGATATCGCGGATCAGATTGGCATGGGGCCCATTCGCTAGCGGTCCGAGGTCAGTGTTTGTCATGCTATATCTCCCAAATTCACCGGCGTTCTTGGGATTGACAGAAATCCGTATCCGCTATCCTTATTCGAGCTGGCTATTTGCGGGGAACAATAAGCCAAAGAAGCACATAGGGTAAGATGCCTGGAAGCCCTCCTGGCAAAAGTAAGAGGAAGAAAAGTAGGCGAAACCAGAGCGGACTAATGCCAAAGAAAGCACCCAAGCCGCCGCAAACGCCGGCAATAATGCCATTCTGCCGGCGTAATTCATTCTGTCGCTGTGCCATAAAATCGTTGTCCTTTCTTGCGTTGCACGCTAGCTATAATTACGTAAAGGGTGGTGCAAAGAGTTTCATTACACAGACCTTATTTTACAGTGATAATCGTGCCGCCGGTCATGCGCACTAATTCGTCGGGCGTCAAACAAAAAACGGCGTGAGGATGACCGGCAGCGGCCCAAATTTGTGCATATTGCCACAGATCTTCATCGAGTAAGGTGACGAGGGGTTGTGCGTGTCCAATGGGGGGAATGCCTCCAATTGCAAAGCCTGTCTGTGCGCGCACAAAGTCAGCATCGGGCCTTGCCAGCTTTTCGCCCAGATGGTTGCCCATGCGCTTTTCGTTGACCCGATTGACGCCGCTGGCAATGATCAAAATCGCGCGCTGGGTTCCGACTCCCTGAAAAACGAGTGACTTGGCAATCTGCCCAATCGCACAACCCAAGGTCGCGGCGGCTTCCGCGGCAGTACGCGTCGATTCGGCCAACTCAATCACTTGGTTGGTGAACCCTTGCCCAGCCAGAGCGTCTTGCACGCGTTGCGCACTCGGTTTTAGATCACGATCCATACATTTATACCCAAAAGCAGTAGAGACAGGGAGACAAGCTCAGGTGCCGGTTGTCGAGCCTGCCGAGACACTCGTGTCTCCTGTCTCCCTGTCTGATGTCTCTAAAATCGATCCAGCGCGACGACAAAGGCAATCGCCCGTTCGCGATCATGGCTGAGGCTGACGGACCATTCGGTCAAACCCAGCCGCTGGGCATGGGCCGCGGCGGCATGGTGGAGGAGTAGTTGGGGCGCACCGCTTTGGGGATTGCGGATGATCTCAATATCGGTCCAGCCTACCCCGCTGCGCCAAATGCCAGTACCCAAAGCTTTGGCCACGGCTTCTTTGGCCGCAAAGCGCACTGCCAGCGATTCGATGCGCGTTTGGCAATCTTGGCGCTCTCGCTGTGTATAGACGCGGCTCAGAAAGCGATCACCGTGGCGCGTAATCGCCCTTTGTACCCGTTCAATTTCGATCAAATCGACGCCTGTTCTGAGCACGCAACCGATCCTTTATGCCGGGGTGGATGTCACCGGAGAGGTGGAGGGACCGGCGACAACGACCGTGCATTGCTCAGGGCGCAGGTATTGGGCCGCAACCCGTTGCACATCGGCGGCGGTAACACCGTAGATGAAGCTGTTGTAACGTTCCAGATAGTCCAGCCCCAGGTCGAACCATTCGATGCTGAGCAGGGTGGAAGCAACACCGCTGTTTGTCTCCAAAGTCAGCGGCAGCACGCCCGTCATATAGGCTTGGCTGTCGGCCAATTCTTCGGCGGTCACCGGCTCGGTTGCCATGCGCGCAAACTCGACGAGAATGCTGTTGCGGGCCTGTTCGACATTGGTCGGGTTGGTGCCGGCTTGGGCCAGCCAAATGCCATTGTGCAGATCGGCATCAACCGAGCTATAGCTGTAGTAGGCCAACCCTTGTTGTTCGCGTACCTGTTCCCCCAGCCGGCCCATCATGCCAAATTGGCCCAGAATGTTATTGGCCACGCGCACGGCATAGAAATCGGGGTGATGGCGCGGAATTGCTAAACTGCCCACGATCAAATCAGATTGCACTTTGCCCGGAATCGGATGGTGAATGGCTTGCCCCACCTGTTGCACGGGAAAGGGCGGCACCTGTTTGTCCGGCGTATGGCCTTGCCAGCCACCAAAGTGCGTATGGATCAAATCGAGCACAGCCTGGGCTTCGACGGCCCCCACCACAACCAGGATTGTACCCTGTGGCGTGTAGCGGCTGGCATGGAAATCCGCCAGATCGCTTTGTTGCACCTGGCTAATGGTTTCTACATAGCCGCTGGTCGGGCGGCCATAGGGATGATCGCCGTAAATCGTTTCATAAAAGCGCAAGCTTGCCATGCTGCTGGGATCTTGGGCGCGCTCTTGCAGGCGCACCAACTTTTGCTGGCGCACCCGTTCCAGATGAAGCGCAGGGAAATGAGGCCTTTGCAGAACATCAGCTAAGACTTGGATAATGGTCGGAAAATCTTCGGCCAGGCTGGTGGCGCTAAAGTTGGTGTAATGATCGCTGCTGCCGACGCCCAGGCTCGCGCCGATCGATTCGATTGTTTCGTTAAATTGATCAAAATCATAGTGGGCACTGCCGCGCGTCAACATGCTGGCGACAAAGCTGCTGAGGCCAGCCTTGTCCGCAGCTTCATGGATGGCACCGGCAGGAATGTAGCCTTCGACAACGACGACCGGTGCCGAAGGATTTTCGCGGACGAGCACTGTCAGCCCATTGGTCAGGACGACGCGCGTGATGGTGTCAGAGTTGGGGATGGCGTTTATGGGCATAGGAAATTTCTATTCAGCTTCATCGAGCAGCTCTTCAGCGAGCAAGGTTTCGGCGGTGGGTGTTTCATCTGGCAAGGTTTCATCGGGCAGATACCAGCCCGCCGTCTGTTTATTGCGGGCAAAGTATTGTTGGGCCACGCGTTGCACATCCGCAGCGGTCACCGCGCTGAGTTGCTCCAGCCAGTTGTCGAGCCAGCGGATGTCGCCGATAATCTCGCTAAAGCCCAGCCAGTAGGCCTGCGAGGTGACACTTTCACTGCTATAGGCGAATTGAGCTTTGGTCTGCTTAATCGCCTTTTGCATTTCGGTAATCGTGACACCTTCTTCTTGAATTTTGCGAATCTCCCCCCAGATCGCGTCCTCCACCTGCTGGTGGGTGACATTGGGGGCGAGCGTGGCATAGAAGGCAAACAGATTCGGGTCGATCGACGGGCGATAGCTGCAGCTGGCATCGACCGTCAACTGGGTACCAACTAACGCCCGATAAAGACGGTTGCTACGATTGTTGCCGCCGCCGCCAAACAAGCCCATACCCTTGGCCCCACTCAGCACCGCATCCATGACGATCAGCGGGAAAAAGTCGGGGTGGGTGGCTTCGGGGGTGACAAAGGCGAGCATCAGATAGGCGGTGGGATCGCTGCCGCGCAGCAGAATGCGCCGTTCCGCTTGTTGGCGATCCTCAGTCAAGCGCATGGCGGGCACGGTTGGTCCCGTGGGCAAATTGCCAAAGTACGCTTCCAGCTTTTCGATCATCGTCTGTGTATCAAAATCGCCAGTCACCACAGCAATGGCATTATTGGGCGTGTAGAAGGTGCGATAGTGCTGATAAAGATCTTCGCGATTCATTGTCAGCAAGTCACTTTTCCAGCCAATAATCGGGTGATGATAGCTGTGCACGCGAAAGGCCGCGGCTTGCACCTCTTCGCTGAGCAGATAGAAGTAGCTGTTCTCGCTGCCTTCGCGTTCGCTAATAATCACCGTGCGTTCCGATTCGACTTCTTCGACATCGAAGATCGAGTTGGCCATGCGATCGCTTTCGACTTGCAGCGCCAGATCAATTCTATCCGACGGCAAGGTCTCGAAATAGGTGGTCCAATCTTCCGAGGTCATGCCGTTAAAGACCCCGCCGGCGCGCGCAATCGACTTGTCAAATTCGCCGCGCGGAAATTGCTCGGTGCCTTTGAAAAGCATATGTTCCACCCAGTGACTGACCCCGGTGGTGCCCGATTTTTCGTTGCGACTGCCCACGCGATAGAAAATCCAGAAACTAGCCACCGGGGCGACGTGGCTCTCTTTGAGTACGACTTGAAGACCATTGGTCAGCGTTGTTTTGGTCAAGCCTTCAATTGCCATTAGTAAAGCGAACTCCTCGGCCTACGGCCCGGTAATCAAACCCCATATTGTGCATCAAGCGGGGTTCATAAATGTTCCGTCCATCGACAATGTTGGGTTGCGCCATTAAGGACTTGATGCGCAACAGATCTAATTGTTTGAACTCGTTCCACTCGGTGCAAATCAAAAGCGCATCTGAACCTTCGGCCAGATCATAGGGATCTTCGGCCAAGTGCAACTCATTGTTAATCCGTGTGACATTGCCCATAGCGACCGGATCATAGCCATAGACATGGGCACCTTCGTTCTGCAACATGCGCGCAATATCCAGGGCCGGTGATTCACGAATATCGTCTGTGTTGGGCTTAAAGGCCAAGCCTAAAATGCCAATGCGCTTGTTATGCAGTTTGCCATCCACCATATCGCGCAGGTTGAAAACCGCCCAACGGCGTGCATCACGGTTAATGTCAATCACCGCGCGCAGTAGTGACGGATGCGAGCCATGCACCAACGCCATGTGCTCCAATGCCTTGACATCTTTGGGAAAACAACTGCCGCCGTAGCCCAGCCCAGCATTCAGAAAGGCCGAGCCAATCCGTTTGTCATAGCCCATGCCCACGGCGACTTCTTGCACGTCGGCGCCCAGCTTTTCACAAATGGCTGCAATTTCGTTGATGAAACTGATTTTTGTCGCCAAGAACGCGTTGCTGGCATATTTAATCATCTCGGCGGTGCGAATGTCAGTAATCACAATCCGGGTGCGCAGGGCGAGGTGCAACTGGGCCACCTTTTCGGCGGCATCGGGATTGTGACTGCCCAAGACTACGCGATCAGGATTCATAAAGTCATAGATCGCCGACCCTTCGCGCGTAAATTCGGGACAGCTCACAACATCAAAGGGGATGGGCGCTGGTTGGCTACGGTGGATAATATCGGCCACCCAGTCGCCGGTGCCAACGGGCACCGTGCTTTTGTTGACCACGACCAAATAGCGGTGCATGTTCTGAGCCACAGATTCGGCGGCCATGCGCACATATTGTAGATCCGCTTCGCCATCGACACCGCTGGGCGTACCGACACAGATAAAAACATAGTCAGCATCGGCCAACGCTTCGGCATAATTCATGGTAAAACGAATACGGCCTGCTTTGATATTGCGTTCGAGCATCTCGGAGAGCCCTGGCTCGAAAATTGGTACGCGGCCTTCGCGCAGCATGTTAATTTTTTCTTCGCTAATATCAATAAAGGTGACTTGATTGCCCATATCGGCAAAACAGGTGCCACAGGATAAGCCAACATACCCCGTGCCGGCTACTGCTAGGTTTTTCATACTTTGCTCCTAAAACTTTGGTCTAACCCAATTTTCGCATGGTAACAGGATTAAATTTGTAGGCACAGTTTCGTCTTGCCGTCAGCTTGTTGTTTTCTGATTCGATAAAAGCTTAAGCGACTACAAATTAAGTTACTTTGATTAAACCATAAATCAGGTGCGATGGATCAGCCAAATTCTTACCAAAGGCTTACTGATTGTTCGCCTGTGTCTGTGCTCGTGTGAAGTCCGCCCATCGTAATTGTGCCCGCCAAAAGTAATACGCCCCCAGCAGCGTAACCGGTAGCCAGAGCGCGGCGTGAAGTGTGAAAGTATAGCTAGCCGCCAGATTGCGTTCCACCCCAAAGGAGGCCAAGGTTTCAATACCGGGGGTATCAAAGGTGCCAATGTAGCCTGGGGCGGAGGGCAAGGTTGTCGCCAAATTAACCAAACCATTCATGAGCATTAAGACCAAAAAACTAACTTTAAAGCTAAAGGCGTGCATGACAAACCAATATTTTACCGTCTCCATCAGCCAGATCACCACGCTGGTGCCAAAGATCATGAGCACATCACCGCGACTGCTCAGGCTGCGCAAACCAACCATAAAGCGGCTATAAAAGTGGTCGATCGGTGGGCGTAGCTTGGCTGGCAACACCCGATCGGCGATCCACGTATAACACTGATCCATAAAGCGCGGTTGGGTTGCCATCCAGACAAAGATGACCGTCGCCAAGAACAAGGCGACGGTCAAGAGTATAACCAGGCTGCGATAGGTTGGCGGCAAAGCGGGCGCAAAGGGCAGAGCCAGAAAGACAAAGAGCAACATGACCAAGCCATCAAACACCCGCTCAATCAGCACAGTGGCCAAACTGGAGGTGATGGCAATGTCTTCCTGTTGTTTCAAGACATATGAACGAATCACCTCGCCCGCGCGAAAGGGGTAGATATTGTTGCCAAAATAGCCAATACAGACGAGGGGAAATAGCCGCGCCAACGGAATCACTTTCAGGTGGCGCAAGGTGTAATGCCAACGCCAACTGCGCGCCCACAGCCCAACAAAATAGACCGCGACGCCCGGTAGAATCCACCAATAATTTGCCGTGCGCAATGTCTCCAGCACTTCGGAGAGATGCAGACCGGGCAAAGCGATATAAATGAAAAAAGCGCTGATAAGGATTCCTATCAGCATCTGCCAGAAACGTTTCAAAGTATAAATGCCATCCTTCCCTGTTCCTTCATGGTCAGGATATCATAGCTGTTGGGATAAGCACAAAAGCGGCTAAGCAAAAACGATTGCTTATCGTAATGTTGGCGTGGGAAGAATTTGGCTGTCTTGGGGTGGCGTACCAAATACACAGTAACACAAGTTTTGATGGTTTAACGTAGGTCACGTTTGTAACGTGACAAGCCAGCCCAAAGCCGCAACACCGTCCTGGCAAAGCCTTGAACGAGTCTGTCACATTACAAACGTGACCTACAATTACTGGAGAAAGCAACGGTTCGCGCGGTTGCTTATGGCGTAGCAGGATTGCCTATAAAGAGGGTGCATACATCATGGCGGGCTCGACGCTTTCGCCGAGAATTTCCTCAATTGCCATGACATGGGCGCATACGCTGCGCAGGACAAATTCCTCACAATCACACGCCCAACTTCCCTCCTCGTAGTTGATCAAATGATTCGAATTTTCGCCGTGTAACTCAATCTCAAAATTATGAACCTTAATGCGCTGGTCACGTTCTTCTGCGTACTGTTGTGCTTTTAAGAGTCTGCTTGCGGTTGAATCCATTGTCTCACCTTTCCTCGTTGTTGCACTAGTGGCTGCTCGGGGCAAAGTTGTCGATATTCTTTGCGCTTACACAAAACCCAGGGTAAAAAAGAGTTCGGTAGATCGGAATGGGGGCGGCAGATGCGCCAAACAAAAAACACCCAGGCACATGCTGGCCCTAGGTGTTTTTTATCGTGATATTGACCGCGCTTGCCAAGGTATATTTCACAGGGCAGGTACCGTTCATCAAAGAGTACAGTCGAAATGGCATCTGATACATCAATCCTCTATCACCGCGATTCGCATAATTCATGAAAGACATAGTGGCACTTGTCCCATCTACTCTAACGCTGAATCTAGCACTTGTCGCTTAACAGCCCGTTCATCCGCTGTTAAACCTAGTATAATATGAAATGGCGCGAATGTCAAACGCTTTTTTTGGGCCCCAAGCAGTGTATTTCAATTTGCGGGTAAATTTTAGCGCGCGCGCAAGGTGTGCCGGGGACGAGCGGGGTGCCGTTTGTCAAACCGGTGTGGTTGTCGCTCGTCCCCGGCACACTGCCCAAAAAGTGCAATGCACCCTTTTGAGCCAAGTTGGTCGCGCGCAGTTGCCGCTCGTCTCAGGTCGGGTATAATGATGGCACATGATTCACCTCAACTTTTATAAAAAGGATACAATTTATGGCAGAAGAACAACGTGACGCCAAGGCTGCCGACGCGGCTTCGACGGTAGCGCGCAGCCAAACTTTTTTTGGCGAGCCACTGGTTGCGGGCTTTACCCACCGTGCATTTACCAAAACCATGGGCTTCGACGATGAAGATTTACAGCGCCCTGTGATTGGCATCTGTAACACCTATAGTGAGTTGAATAACTGTAACAGCAACCTGCGCGAGGTGGCCGAGGCGGTCAAGCGCGGCATTTGGCAGGCCGGCGGCTTTCCGCTGGAATTTCCCACGATCTCGCTCGGCGAAATTTTCCTAAGTCCCACCTCCATGCTCTACCGCAATTTGGCGGCCATGGACACCGAAGAGATGATCCGCGGCCAAGCCATTAACGGTGTGGTCTTATTGACCAACTGTGACAAAACCACGCCCGCCGCGCTCATGGGCGCGGCCAGCGCGGATCTGCCGGCGATTATGCTGTCGGGCGGGCCCATGCTCAATGGTAACTATCGAGGGCAAATGTTGGGCGCGTGTACCGACTGTCGGCGCTTTAGCGATGAATTTCGCGCCGGGACCATGAGTGCCGAGGAATATCGCGAGGTCGAAAATGGCGTTGTGCGGAGCAAGGGCCATTGTATGGTCATGGGCACCGCCTCGACCATGAATTCGCTGATGGAGGCATTGGGCATGGCTTTGCCCGGCAATGGCGCGATTCCTGCCGTCGATTCGCGCCGCTTGCAATTGGCCGAACGGGTGGGGCGGCGGATTGTTGGATTGGCCCAGGAAGGGATTCGGCCCTCTCAGATCATCACGCGGCAGGCGATGGAGAACGCGATCACCTTGCTCTGTGCCGTGGGGGGCAGCACCAATGCCGTAGTCCACTTACCCGCGATTGCGGGTCGCCTGGGCATCGATCTGCCGCTGGATCTCTTTAGCGCAATCAGCCAACGCACGCCGTTGATCGCCAACCTGCGCCCTAGCGGCAAATATCAAATGGAGGATCTCTATTACGCCGGTGGAATTCCGGCCATTCTCAAGGAATTGTTGCCACTGCTGCATGGCGACGTGTTGACGGTGACGGGGCGTACGCTGGCCGAAAATGTGGCGCATGTCGAAGTCTATAACCGCGACATTATTCGTTCGCTTGATACACCGCTACAGTCAGAAGGTGGATTGACAATTCTGCGCGGCAACCTAGCACCGGATGGGGCCGTGATCAAACATGCCGCGGCCACACCGGCCCTGTTGCAACACCGGGGCCGCGCGGTTGTTTTTAAGAGCATTCAGGATCTCAAGGCGCGCGTCAATGATCCCGATCTCGATGTGCAGCCTGCCGATATTTTGGTGCTCCAAAATGCCGGACCGATCGGCGGGCCAGGGATGCCAGAGGTGGGCAATTTGCCAATTCCAGAAAAGCTATTGAAACAGGGAGTACGCGATATGGTGCGCATCTCGGACGCGCGCATGAGTGGCACGGCCTATGGCACCATTGTGCTGCATGTCGCGCCCGAGAGTGCTGTCGGTGGGCCACTCGCCTTGGTGCAGGATGGCGATGAGATTGAACTGGATCACGCCAATCACCGCATCACGCTGCATGTGAGCGACGCGGAACTTGCCCGTCGCCGCGCCGATTGGCAAGCGCCCCGCCAATCGTTTGGTCGTGGCTACGGGCGGCTCTATTTGGAGCATGTACTGCAAGCGCCCCAGGGTGTTGACTTTGACTTTTTACAAGGCAATGATCCGGTCGGTGTCAACTTTCAACCCAAGTTTTAGTTCAGCGTGCAGACAGGGAGACAAGGAGACCATATCGCGTGTCTCCTTGTCTCCTTTGGCTACAGGCGGCTCCACCAGGCGCGTACGGATGCTGTGCCGCCTTCTTCATAGTATTCGACGCGCAGCGAATGGTTGCCTTCCCCCAGATAGATATCGCCAAAATAACTGGTTGCGGGCTGTTCACGCCACGAATCGATGATCAGATGACCATCCACATAGACGCGAATGCCATCGTCCACCGTGGCATAGAAGCGATAGGTGCCAGCTTGGAAGTAGGCGGTGCGGGTCCAGGTCGCGCTAAATTGATCGTTGCCCACGCCATTGCCGGGGCCGCCGCCGGCCCAGTCAAAGTTGATGCTGCCATCTTGACGGGTAAAGGCGGGCGCGCCTTCTAGGTACTTGTTATTGAAATAGACGCCATTCCAGCCGTCTACGGGTGGTTCCGGCTTGGGTGGGGGTGGTTGCTGGGGGCCACCACAGTTCTGGCCTGGCACATATAGCACCTGGCCCACATAGAGTTGATTGACATTATACAGATTATTCATGTAGACCAACGCGTTCACCGTCGTGCCATACCAATAGGCGATCTTGGCCAGCGTGTCGCCGGGCTGCACAATGTACGTGCAGGCAGAGGGCTGTGGATGCGGCTTGGGTGGGGGCGGTGGCTGTGGTTTGGGTGGCGGTGGTGGTTGATAGCCGCCAGGGATACAAAGCTGCTGGCCTGCATAAACATGATTCACATTGTAGATCGCATTGATCTGCGCCAACGTATAGACGTTCACGCCATAATAATAGGCAATTCCAGCTAAGGTCTGCCCATGTTGTACTGTATGGTAAAAGGCGCATTGGGGACCACCCTGCGGTGGTGGATAGCCCCCGCCCGGATGACCGCCATGCTGGCCGCCCGGTGGGATATAGAGCTTCTGCCCCACATAAATATGGTTGGGGTTGCTGATGCCATTGGCATACATCAACGCATGCACAGTAGTGCCATGCCAGACGGCAATTTCGCTGAGTGTATCACCGCGCTGCACGCGATAGTAGACGCCACCATAGCCGTTTTCTAGCGGTGCGACGGCTGGCGCGGCAAAGGCGGTGAGCGGCAACGCGCCCAATAGTAAGGCAAGAATGAGAACAACCGACAGCGTCCAACGTCGCTGTACCCAAGGTCGTTGGGGATAAGCAAGTTGGGCAGAGATAATCGGGACCTTCTGATGCATACAAGGCTCCTTTTCGATAGGAAATAGAATAATAAGTAATATTACACTGATTTAGACGTCTTGAACTGCAGAGAAGTTTCGGTTACTTTACGAACGTGCTAGATATTGAGCTGATCAGCGATCTAAAGAAGGATCACGCGGCATTTATAGCGGCTATTGCTTGTGTCCATTCTTCGCCTCACGGCCAAATGCTCAAAATGAAAAATGCTGGCCAAGGGTCGGTGTAGTCACCTTGCGAATACCCGTGGCTTGCAATTTGTCGCGCAATACCATCATTGGATCCGGCTCACCATGCACTAGGAAAAAGTTGGCCAATCGCTCGCGCGGAAAGGCGCTGGCCCAATCCAGCAAGCCAGCTTGATCGGCGTGGGCACTGTAGCCTTGGATCGACTCGATATGCGCCCGCACGCGATATTCGTCGCCAAAAATGCGCACCGGATTGGTGCCATCTTGCAGATGACGTCCCAGCGTATTCACCGCTTGAAAGCTGACGATCAGCACTGTATTCGCCGGATCTTCAATATTGTTTTTGAGATGATGCAAAATCCGGCCACTTTCGGCCATGCCACTGGCGCTGATAATAATTGCCGGTTCGCTGAGTGTATTGAGTTGTTTACTGCGCCGTACATCGCGACATATTCGAGATTGCTATAATCAAACGGTGCCCGCTGCCCGCCATCGTTCAGGAAGGTCTGTAACGCTGGGTTCCAATCCTCGGGGTGCATCCGAAACACGTCGGTGGCATTTACCGCCAAGGGACTATCCACAAAGACTGGCAACTCGGGAATATCACCGGTGGCATCCAACTGGTTCAGCGCATAGACAATTTCTTGGGTGCGGCCAACGGCAAACGAGGGAATAATCACCTTGCCGCGGCGGCGGGCTGTGGCGTTGACGATATCGCGCAGATGCTTACGCGCCGACGCATAGGGTTCATGCAATCGGTCGCCATAGGTGCTTTCCATGATCACAATGTCTGCTGCTGGCGCAACCACAGGTGGATTGAGAATCTCATTTTCGGCGCGGCCAATATCCCCGCTGAAGACAACCCGCCACGCTTTGTTGCCGGCATCTTCCCGGATATCAAGCTGGACAAAGGCCGCCCCCAGAATATGGCCCGCATTGTGTAGCGTGAGGGTCACGCCGTCGGCAATCGGGATCGGACGCGCTAGACCAATACCGACAAATTGCTTAAAACAAACTTGGGCATCGTGCTGGGTATAAATTGGTTCGACGGGTGGTTGCCCTTTGCGCGCGCGCTGCTTGTTGACATATTCCACATCTCTTTCCATAATGTGGCCGCTGTCCATCAACATATAGGTGCAGAGATTACGCGTTGCCTGGGTACACCAGATGTTGCCCCGAAAGCCCTGTTTGACCAGATTCGGGATGTTGCCCGAGTGATCAATATGGGCGTGACTAAGAACTAAGGTGTCAATCGATGCCGGGTCAAAAGGAAAGTGGAGGTTACGCGCATAAGTCTCGGCGCGGTGGCCTTGATAGGAGCCACATTCCAGCAGGATACGCTGGTTGTTGACTTCGATCAAATGCATGGAACCCGTGACTTCCTGGGCGGCGCCGTGAAACGAAATCTCCATACGCTGGGTACTCCGATTTTTGTGATGAAGCGTGCTGATCGCTGTTGTGCCGTTGCGAACTGTGGCTCGGTCTATTGCACGCTATTTTGGCTGATTGTGCAATCACTGAAATCTTGCCGTTAACGCATCCTCTCCTTTCTTTTGTCTTCGACGATCGAGCAGAGGCTTCATCGCAATAGCCAAGCCACCAAACAAAGAAACAGAATAGAAAATTTCCGTAGCGGCAAAGGTGAAGCCGGCGAACAGAATGCCCGTCACCGCCACCAGGCTAACCCCCGTGGTAAAGCGGACATTTTGTTTGAGGTTGCGCTCATATTCTCCAGCAAGCTGGAAAAGATGGAGCAACTGGTTGAGATTGCCCTCCATGAGGATGATCTGCGCCGTGTCGGTCGCGACGGTGGTAGCCCCACGCAACGAGATGGATGCCTGTGCTTGACGCATGGCAATGGCATCGTTGATGCCGTCGCCGATGAAGCAAACTTGCCGCGCTTCCGCTTGCAACTGGGCGACCAGATCGGCTTTGGCTTCGGGTAGGGTGTTTGCAAAATAACCAGTCATCCCCAAATCTTGGGCCAGTTTACGGGTGGGGGCTTCCTGATCACCAGAGATGATATAGAGGTCCAGGCCACGCGCCCGCAATCCCTGAATGATCTGTTGCGCTTCTGGTCGCACTGTGGGCTGCAATTCAATACAGCCGACCAGTTCGTCATCTACCGCCACCATTACCAGCGAGTGGCCTTGCGCCTGACACGCTTCTGTCAGCGTATGGATCCGCTCCGGCAAAGTAATCCCTTCCATCGTCATAAAATGTTCGCTACCCACGCGGATGAGGGGATGACAAGGTGAAGAGGTAGGGCCAGGGGTCTCCCCGTGAAGGGGGGACTGTATGCCATTTGACACCAGCCGCACCTTGAGCCCGTACCCTACTTCATAATGTGCTTGATCAATGGTGGGTAGCTGCATATCAAGCTCGGCTGCCGCATCCAGAATAGCGCGGGCAATGGGATGTGTTTGGCGTGCTTCGGCGGCAGCGGCAAAGAACAATACTTGTTCTGCGGGCATATCATTTAGGGTATGAATTTGCGCAATAGTGGGCCTCTCCAAGGTTAGGGTGCCGGTCTTGTCAAAGACAATCGTGTCCACACTGCTTAGTTGTTCCAATGCGCCGGCATCTTTGACCAGAATGCCACTTCTGGCCGCCAGGTTGAGAAAATTCAACATAGCCAGCGAACCTGATAGATAGCTTGTATACATCGAATTGGCACCAATCACGCTAATTGCACCCGCTGGACCAATGAAGGGCAAACTAATGACACTTAGCGCCAACGTCGGCATGACTAAATGGTCGGCCGTTGCTACACCTTTTGCGGCGGTTGGCTTACTATCCTGCGCGGTACGATTGAGAATCGCGACAATCTGCCCCGCTGTCGTCTCGGCGCTTGTCTTTTCAACAGCGACATCAACCTGGCCGGAGATGACCAACGTAGAGGCGAGCACGCCATCTCCCGCTTTCTTTTCGACCGGCTGCGCTTCGCCGGTTAACATATGCTGATCCACCGTGGCCACACCCGTAATAATCGTGCCGTCCACAGGCACAATCTGCCCCGCATGTAAAACTAAAGTGTCGCCGATCTGTAGCTGTTCAAAGGGAATTTCGATCTCGTTGCC
>DAOTTR010000842.1:0-11874 GCA_034437715.1 Caldilineaceae bacterium | reverse complement strand
AGTTGTTTGCGGCTAAATTCTTTGCCCAACCGAGAGAGTTTTGTTTGGAAGGTCTGCGGATCGATCTGCACACGTTCTAGAAAGTTCTTTTTGCGGCAAAGCTGGTTAAAACGGTTTGCCAGCAATGTTTCCAGGTGAGTGATTTTACTCGCTGTTACGCGGGCTTGATAGGCTTCCAGCACCTTTTGTGCCTTAGAAGCTAGAAAGATCCGGCTCGTTTCTTTTTCGTGTTCATCAATCTGGCTACGAATACGCTGTCGTTGCAGCAGCACTTGGTCTTTACGAATCGTCAACCGTTGCTGTCTGGAACACAACTGCTTGTACTCATATTCTAGTCCACCCAATTGGTGATGTAGCTGATTCAGGTAAGCAAGGAGCGGCTCAATACTCTCTATGCTTGGCGTGCGTGCCAACAAATCTTCGATTTGTGTTAATTGCGCTTCACAAGCGTTTAGCATACCAATCAATTGACTAAAGTGTTGCGGCGTTTCATCCAGCGCCTGTCCGATCCAACTTTGCAGCAGACTACGTTCCTTATCAGAAACATGGAAGAGCAATGCATCGGCTGAAGATACTGGTGATGCTGATGCTGTGTGCAGTTCAGTCGTAATCTGCGTTAAAAGTGTTTGTTGAAGCTGGGTATCTACTTTTCCTTCAAAGAAAGACCAGAAATCGGTGCTGACTAAGCGCTCTTCCAGCCGGGTAAGTCGTCGTTCAAGCGCTTGCTGTGCTACTTGTTCCTGGATAATTTCATGTTCACGCTCCAAGCGAGCAGAGACTGCCTGAAGCATTTTAGGCGTAAT
The DNA here is from genome assembly GCA_034437715.1 of Caldilineaceae bacterium. Classification (GTDB taxonomy): domain Bacteria; phylum Chloroflexota; class Anaerolineae; order Caldilineales; family Caldilineaceae; genus JAHBVH01. Next base: position 11,071 of record DAOTTR010000842.1, on the reverse strand, counting down.
GGCAAATGGCAACAGATTGCTACAAAAATCGCTGGCCTGTCGTCGCAAGGCTTCGATCTCTGTTTCCAGTGCTCGGCGTTGAGCGAATCGCGCTTCTCGTTCAGCAGCGAATTTACCACCCTGGGCAGAAATTCGTCTTTCTTGGCTGGCAATCAAAGCCTGACTTTCCGAGATTTTGGCTTCTACTTTGAGCTGTTGTTGACCAAGCTCAACTAATTGCTCTTCCAGTGTAGTGGTTTCTGCAAGCAGCATTTCCAATTCTGTTTGTAGATGCAGAACCTGACTATGCGTGCGTTGGCGAGCAATATACAAATCCAAATCTTTGCTCAACTGCTCTACTGTATCTAACCCCAATAAATTTCGTACCGTTTCAGCCAGTAATAAGTGGCTGTGGTCGGTATCTTCGGCGAGCGTCTGAATCTTTTCTCCATCGAAGAAAAAAAGATTTAAGATGCCAGGTGGCACCAATTCGCGTAGCCATACTTCGTTCTGTTCGATCCCAGTATCAGCTAGGGACTCTTCATTGCCCCAGATCGCTAATTGCTTGGCAACCCGATTTCCCTTTCTGCTCCACGAACGTACAACCCGATAGGTGATCTTCTTGCCTAGGTTAACATGATCGAACTGTACCTCGACGCTGGCTTCAGTCGGCTGATCGCCGCCATCTGGGTGACGATGAATTTGTCGGAGCAGGAAGTCATCAAAATCTTGCTGCGTGATGCGATTATCAAGTGCTAGCGGACCATGCAAACACAAGCGCATAGCTGTAACCAATGTACTCTTGCCGACGCCATTTTTACCACGCACAAAAATAATTGGCCGATTAAATTGGGCAGTCGGCGATGGTAATAGATCAAATTCTTGCTCACCCCGGTAAATACCAAAGTTTGTGAGCTTGACTTTACGCAGGATCATCGTGTTTCGCCTGCATTTCCTGAATTGTACTCCTCCTGCCGTTCTTGCATAACAAGCTGAATTTCTTCACGTGTACGCCAATCTTCGTTGAAAATCTTCTCAATGCTTTTATGAATTGACGTGCGGCGGCGCATACCTTGATTCTGCCATTCTGCATCTAATAATTTCTGTAATAGTTGTGGTGGTACATCATATTCAGTGCCTAATTCATAGATGAGCTCAGCTTCCACTTGCCCGGGTGTATAAGCGTCATTTTGCTCCCAAACGAGCGTGCGCTTTGTCATCTCTGTATAGAGGGCGGGCAATGAATCTTGCCAGTCCTGACGTTCCGTGAGCCAAATGCGGCGAATGGCACGCAGTTCATCCGTGCTGATTAACATGAATTCTGGGTCATGTGCCTGTATCTCACATTGCGCTTTCAACAAACGGTGTAACATTTCCTTTGAGAATTCGAGTGTATAAGTCCGATAGCGTAGGCGGCCATCCTCCGTAATTTTAATCCGACCATCGCGCCCTTTAAACTCTCTTTGCGCATGCTTAACATCAGGATTTTGCGTAGAAGAGAGCCAGTCACGGTAGTCCAGCAAGGGGATCATCCAATCCTCGCCAGCGTCAATCATTGCTTCCATGGATTTATCGCGCTGCACCACGGTACAGACCCAGCAACCAAAGCGGCTGCCCCCACAGGATGGTGTTGTTGTGTCTACGACTAGTGGACATTCTCCATCTTGGGCCGAGCGATAAAGCGCGGACAATTGGCGATTATCCCCACCCCAAGGTGATTTTACCTGAATCAGATAGGTCCAAATATCATCCGTCGTAAAATTCTCAATCGGCATATAAACCCATGCACCGGGTAGTTGCCCATGCCGCGCCAATTTTTGGCCGGTAATGCGATGCATGTTTATTACTTGGTCACGTGTAGAACTTTCCCCGCGCCGGCTACCCAAAACCAAAATCACTTCACCATGTTCAGCGACTTTGCTCAGGATGAAGCGATTCGATGGATTAATCTTGAGTCTTTCGGTACACCAACGAAAACCACTGTTGGGTGCCGGATAGCCGCGACCCAACAAATTAACCCAAAATGTATCATCAAGGATTGGTGAGAGCTTTTGTGCCACGAATGGCAAATTTTGTCGCTTCGCTTCTTGGTTGATCAGGCGCACAGTTTCAATTGTGTGATCTACAATGATGGGCGTTTCAACCAATGTGTCAGTTGAAATCACGTAAACCGGCTTTGTACGTTGTTCTGCTGGCAACTGCTCCAATGCATACCAAATGAGTTGTAAGGTTGTGGTTGAATCTTTACCGCCGCTATAGCCGATGACCCAGGGATAGTCATACTTTAGGTAAGTTTGACGAATTTCTTCGTAAATATCCTGTAACCGTTCGAGAACCGAAGCTTTCAATGGAACTGTGGTGTTGATAGTAGACATTATGGATCTCTGGTCGTCAAAAAATGACTGTGTTTCTGTTATCAAAGGCAAGATATAGGCCTATTATAGCAGTTCATGTGCCAATTGTACCAGTAAGCGAACATTTGTTTCTCACAAAGCTGTCCTATTTTGTTACTATGCAAAGGCTGTGAGGTACCACTCATAAGCGCCAAACCCGCTGGGCTGTGCGCCCAAAGATCCAGGCTTTGTCGTCGTCACTCAGGCTGGCAAGATAGTTTAGGGGAAAGTGCAGCGCGTTGGCATAGCCTTCGCGTGAACTGACGGGTGGCCAGTCGCTACCCCACATGACCCGCTGTGGCCCGAATGCCTCGATGGTCATTTCGGCCAGGGGCGGAATCTGGGCGAAAGGGTGGGGTAACGCACAGAATTCGCCAAAGGCCGGCAACTTAATCGTCAGATTGGGATAGCGCGCCAACTCCAATACCTGCTTGAACTCGGCATAAGGTGGCTGGGCCCCAATGCCAATGCCACCCAGATGTTCGATCACAATCTGGAGATCGGGAAAGCGCTCGACCACTGCGCGAAACTCGGCACTGAGCAGCGCGGCGGGTGTACAGGGTGCGCTTACGATCAACCCTAATTCTGCTGCCGTGCACCAGTGGGCAAGCGAATCGCTGCCCGTGCCGCGCCAGGTGGCGGGCAAGCGAATGCCGCCAATGCCTTGTGCCGCCCAGTGGCGAATGCGTGATCCATCATCATCGGGCTCCACGATCATCGCCGCGGCAAACTTGCCGGGATGGGCGGCCATACAGGCAACGATGTAACTGTTATCGGGGTTCCCCATGTATTGGATAAAGACCGCTTTGTCCACACCATTCTGCGCCATGTGGAACAGCAAAACTTCTACCGGTTCATATTTGTGGATGCCGACATGGCAGTGGGTATCAATGATCATCATGGGCTTCGCGCTGTTCCCTTTTTGGAGCAATTCATTGTCTATACCAAAAGTGGTGGGTCGAATGGAGCACTTCCGGTTGCACTATAGCGAAAGATACGCGAATTGGCAACTTGACAAAGGATAAGGGCTGTCACGAATTACACAAATCTTCGGTATTTCTTCGAGAAATTCGCGTAATTCGTGACAGAAACTATCGGCTCTTCTCTAGGCGCGATTTACCCAATTCGCTCCAGGCCACCCATATAGGGGCGTAGCACTTCGGGGATGATCACGGTGCCGTCGGCCTGTTGATTATTTTCCAGGATCGCAATGATCACACGGGGCAGGGCCAACCCTGACCCGTTCAGTGTATGCACAAATTCGGCGCGTTCGCCATCTGCGGGGCGATAGCGGATGTTGGCGCGCCGCGCTTGGAAGTCGCGGAACCAGGAACAGGAGCTAACTTCCAGCCACTCATTGCAGCCAGCGGCCCATACTTCCAGGTCGTACTTCATGCAGGCGACAAACGAGAGATCGCCAGTCGCAATGGCCAGGCGGCGATAGGGAATGTTCAATTGTTCGAGCAAGATTTCGGCATCACGCGTCAGCGTTTCTAATTCGGCGCGGCCATTGGCCGGCTCGACAAATTTGACCATCTCCACCTTCTGAAATTGATGGACGCGCTTAATGCCGCGCGCATCTTTGCCTGCCGATACCTTCTCGCGGCGGAAACAGGGCGTGGACGCTACATGATAGATGGGCAAACGACCCGGCTCGATGATCTCATCGCGATACATATTGGTCACCGGCACCTCGGCGGTGGGAATCAGCCAGTAATCTTCCTCGGCGTCGCGGTAGAGATTATCGCCAAATTTGGGCAAGTTGCCCGTGCCTTCCATGCAATGCTCGCGCACCATGAAGGGTGGATAAATTTCTTCATAGCCGTGCTGGGTGGTGTGCATATCCAAGAAAAATTCGGTCAACGCCCGTTGCAGTCGCGCACCCACGCCGCGCAGAATATAAAAGCGGCTCCCCGACAGCTTGACACCGCGCTCAAAATCAATCAGCCCCAACTTGTCGTTGAGATCCCAGTGGGCTTGCGGCGTAAAGTCAAATTGGGGCAATTCGCCCCACGTCTTCACCGTCACATTGCCCGATTCGTCGGGCGCAACTGGCACTTCGGGATCGGGCGGATTGGGAATACGCAACATGGCATCGCGGAATTCCACCTCGACCACGTTGAGCCGCACCTCAATGGCCGCAATCTCATCACCCAGCGCGCTCATGTGGGCCTTTTGTGCGTTGGCCTCTTCGTTCTTCTTTTCGCGCATGAGCGCACCAATTTGTTTGGAACCTGTATTGCGCTCCGCCCGCAGCAGTTCGACCTTGGTCAACAATTCACGCCGTTCTTCGTCCAGCGCCAGCGCCTTTTCCCACGGCGCATCGGTGTTGTTGAGTTTGCGCATGGCGTCAGCCAGGGCCTCGCGATTGTCACGCATCCAGCGAATATCTAGCATCGTGCTTGTCTCCTCTCATTCACCACAAAATCGGTTACTACAAAATCATTCACCACAAAACAAAAAAGCCCCTTTTCGTCAATTCAGGACGAAAGGGACCTCGTGGTGCCACCTGATTTTGCAGCGATTATCGACCAAACGACAAGCACTGCCTCATTCCACGGTAACGGGTGTGAACCGCCCAGCCATAATGCAATTGTGGAACAATCGCAGTTCCTGCCGGGAACTCAGAGGGGCTAACGCTGCGGCTGCCTGTCGCCTTGCACCAACCGACGACTCTCTGAAAGGCAAATGGGCAGGTTGTGGCCTCTGTCAATGTTTCTAGCTATCAAGATTGTCGTGCCAGGATACCACAGATTGGCGCAAAAGTAAAGCCTGAAAATTGCTGGGTTCTAGAAACATGGCGTTTGCCAAGCAGTGGACTTTAGATTACAATCTAAGTGCGCCACATTTGTCCGTAAACTCAAGCCAATTTGAACACGCAACTTTTATACACGACAGACTGGTCCCTTTGCCCGTATGGGCCGATTCCAAAACTACGCTATGAAGTGCGCGATTTTATGCTAAGTTGAGTTTTTGTTACTCCTCTTTTTTACTATTTTTCTTTTACCCTTTTTCAATCGTAGGTTGTGCTTTAGGTTCTGTATAAAGCTGATGTAGTCGATGCCGTTGCTCGTGGCGTCGGGAGGGACGACCTAAATTTGTGTTGTTAATTGGCATTGCGTTTATTCATTCTTCCTTTTACCGTACGTAGACTGTATTCCATTCGCTCATATACCCAGGAGAAAAAAGTGTCACAGTCAACCGTAGTACCCAATCTATCACCCAATCTATCGCGTCGCCAATTTTTAAAAGCAACCGCGATCTCGGCAGCCATCTCTGTGACGGGCGCGATGCTGGCTGCTTGTGCACCGGCGGCAGCACCCGCCGGCGGCGAACAGCCGAGCACCGGTGGCGACAAAAAGGAAGTGCGCGTCATGCTTTCATCGTGGGCGGTGGCCGAAGTGCCATTCGACCAAATGGCGAAGGAATTTAATGCAGCAAACGAAGACATTGAAGTCAAGATCGATTCCTCGGACGATACCACCAAATTGATCGCCCAGATCGCGACGGGCAAGGTGGATTGGAGCGGCTTTGGCATCATCTCGCCCTTTCTGGATATTGTCACCAATGTTAAGTCAGGCCTGATCCAGCCCATGGACGATTTTCTTAGCGTCTCTGGTCAAGAAGGCGCGGCTGTACTCAAAGAGGATATGATCGAAGCCGTGCGTGCCGACGCCAGTTACGAGGAAAAGCTTTACATTGTGCCCTATAGCTTTGAGAATATCACCTTCAACTGGCGCAACGACCAATTTGCCGAAGCCGGTCACCCCGAACAACCGCTGACCTGGGACGACTGGTACGAAGCTGCTGTGGATGTGAAAGCCTGGGGCAAGGAGCAGGAGATCTATCCAACCGCCTTTGCTGGTGCCCTGTGGACGGATGTCGGCGCGCTGATTACTTCGGCCATGGCTAATCCCTACACAGCCGAAGGCATGGTCGATTGGATGGCGCCCGAATCGATTGCGGCGCTGCAATTCTATCGCAAGTTGGTCTCCGAAGAATTGACGCCGGAGCATGGCTTTGATGGCTGGTTTGAATCGTTTGAACGGGGCAAAGTGGCCTCGGTACAGGCACAAAGTTCGCGTGGGGTTTGGGGCCAGAAGTTACATGGCCCAGAGAAAATGACCACCTCGCCCATTGCCAGCATGAAGACCGGCAGTGGTGCGGGCACGGTCTTTTGGGGCAATGGCTTGGGCGTGGTCAACAAGGCACCCTTTGCCCAAGAAGTGGTGGATTTCTACGTCTATGCGTTTGGGCCAGCCAACCTCAATTTCCAAAAAGCAGTGATCGAATCGGGCAAGACACCGGTCTACAACTCCACCTATGACAAGCTGATCAACGTTGACCCCGCCTTCGAGACTTACAAGTGGATGAGCACCATGCGCGACGATGTGGCCAAGTCGCAGCCGGTGCCGCGCAACACCTTCTATCTGATCCAGCACAACGCCTATATCAAACACATTGTCAGCTTTATCGACGATCCCAGCATCACACCAGAGCAGTGCGCGCAAGCCATTCTCGACGAATCGATGGCCGAGATCGACAAGCAGCGCGTGCAGTAACCGCGCACGGGAACCCAAAGTCTGGTATGCCCGCCCGGTGCTGAAGCCACCGGGCAGGCAGTGCTGGCACCTGCTACGACAACGCTACTACCGCAAAGGAGAGTCGCAGATGGCAAGTTTTCCAGAGACGGAACGGGCCACCATCCAGCCAACGCAACGGTCGGCCTTGTTTGAGTTTATCCACCAAGTGCGCACGCTACGCTCGCAAAAGTGGGGCAACCTGTGGGGCTATGTCTTTGTCGCGCCCACCTTGATCCTGTATGCGATCTTTCAAGCGTGGCCCATTGTGCGCGGCTTCTACATGGCCTTCTCTGATTACCGCTGGATCATTCCCGAAACGCATGGCTGGGCGAGTTTTAACGGGCTGGCAAACTTCCGCGAAATGACGCAAGATGAAACCTTCTGGCGCAGTTTGGGGATTGCAGCGCGTTATACCTTCTTTTATGTGCCCGCGACGCTGGTGTTGGCCCTCTTTGTGGCCGTGATGATCTCCAAAGTCAAGCGGCCGGCGTTGGCTGGCTTTTACCGCGTGGTCAGCTATCTTCCGGTGATCTTGCCTGTGTCGGTGGCAATGGTGGTCTGGAAAAATATTTATCATAACGAATTTGGCTATTTGAACTACTTTCTCAAATCGGTTATCGGGATCGAAAAACCGCCCAATTGGCTTGGCTCCTCGCAATGGGCCATGGTGGCGGTGTTGATCGCCACGGTGTGGATGAGCTTCGGCCATCAAGCGCTGCTTTTTCTAATTGGCATTTACAGTATCAATGTCGAACAGTACGAAGCAGCGGCAATCGACGGGGCTGGTGGCTGGGCACAATTTTGGTATATCACGTTACCCGGCCTCAAACCAATTTTTGTGATTGTGTTGGTGCTTTCGGCGGGTGTGCTGGGTACCACAGTCGAAATGATGGTACTCTTCAACAGTGGGGGTGGGCCAGCCGAATCGGTCTTGACCACCGGCTTATATATCTTTCGCACCGCGTTCGAAGTGGGTGATATGCGTATGGGCTACGCGGCGGCCATGTCCCTGGTGTTGGGCGTGCTCGGCATGCTCATCTCGGGGCTGATCTTCAAACTATTGCGCACGGAAAAAGCATAAGGAATAACGCCATGCCTAGCGCCATCAAGAAGCTGCTACGTCCGAGTACGTTACTCGTCAACTTTTCTCTGCTATTGATTGTCCTGATCTGTCTTTTGCCCTTTATCTGGTCGGTTTCTTCGTCGCTCAAAGGCCGCGAAGAACTCTTTCAGACGCTGCCTTCGCTCTTGCCCAAGGATCCAATACTGGGCAATTACCAGTGGATTCTCACCCGCCGCGACATGAGCATGATTCCACTTAACATGCTCAACAGCTTTAAGGTCACGCTGTGGGCCGTTGTCATCCAAACAGTCCTGGCAACCATGGCCGGTTATGCCTTTGCCCGTCTGGAATTCAAGGGGCGCGATCTCATGTTCTACAGCTTGATTTTGTTGATCTTCATCCCGCGCGCCGGCGGCTTGATGGCGGTCTATGAATTGATGGACTATCTCAATCTGCGCAACAGTCACCTGGGATTGGCGCTCCTATTTTCCAGTGCCATGAGTGTGGCGGTCTTTATTATGAAGCAGAATTTTCTGGGGATTCCGCGCGAGCTAGAAGAATCGGCTATTATTGAAGGGGCCAACACCTGGCAAGTTTTTCTCAATGTAGCCGTACCGCTGGCCAAAGGTGGCATGGTGGTCGTGGCCCTCTTTGAATTTCTCTACGTCTGGGGCGAATATCTGATGACCCTGACCTTGATCGATTTCCCCGAGCTGCTCACCCTGTCAGTGGCGGTTTCCAAGATCAGTGGCTGGGCGACGCTCTTTACGTCCAGCGCCTATTCGACCTATGGTGCCGAAGCTGCAGCCCATGTCGTGGCCATGACGCCGGTGATTCTCATTTTTATTATCATGCAAAAATGGTTTATTCGCGGGTTGACCGATGGCATTCTCAAGATGTAGCTGGACGCGGTTGTTCCCCCAACGTCACCAATTTACACCCAACTGACGAAACCAAGCCAGCCTACTGCAAATTTGTCAAATTCCACAAAACAGCATAGATTATCGCAATACAGGTAACATATCCCAATTTCGAGTAATCCCTATGCGCAAACAGCTATTGCTATCTCTAACGCTTTCACTCCTTTTGTTGGGCATGGGCACCCTGCCTGCCCATGCCCAAGCGCCGCCCATTACCTATCAACGGTATGATACGGCGATTACGCTCCAACCCAACGGCAATTTTATCGTACGCGAAATTCAGGAGATCCGCTTTGATGACGAATTTCGCACCGCGTTTGCCGACATTCCCACTGCCCTGGTGACAGATATCCAGAATATTCAACTCTATGAAGAGGAAACGCCCTATGATGAGGGCGGCAGCGGACCCGGCACTTTTACCACCGAAACCGACACGGATTTTATCTATGTCAATTGGGAATACACGCCCACCGAACCCGGTGACGTGCGCACCTTTGTGCTGGAATACGAAGTCGTTGGCGGGTTATGGGTCTATCCCAACGAAAAGATATTGGAATGGCGCGCCGTACCCGCCGACCGCAGCGGCATTCTGGTCGAGAGCAGCGCGGTCACGGTGACGTTGCCCACAGCGGTAGACGCCGATCAGCTACAGTATACGGCCTATGGCCCCATCTTTCAGGCCACGGCCACGGCAACGGTAGTCAGCTTTGCCGCCACCGAACCCATCCCCGACGGCGTGCAATTTCAGATCCAGGTCGGTCTCCCCGGCGATCTAGTCAACATGGTGCGCCAGCCCTGGCAAATCCAAGAAGATAGCGCCGCCCTGGATTATCGCTTCGCCAATCTGGATGTAGCGTTGACTCTACAGCCCGACGGCGCGCTCTTGGTGGACGAAGCGCATCATTTGATCGTCGAAGCGGGCGCGCTAGATCAGGGCTATCGGCAGATTCCCTTGCATTTTCTCGATGCGATTGATCAGGTCCGCGTTACCGAGGGCGAGCAAATCTTCAGTGAGGCGACGACTGGCTGCACCTACTGTCTGCAAATTTCCCAGACGCCGCGCACCGCCGGTTGGGCACGCTATGATCGCACGCAACAGGCCGTCGTAACCGACGCTAGTCGAGCAGGCTCGGTTGAACTCAACTGGCAGTTCCCGCCATTGCTGCGCGGCGAGGAAACCACGCTGCGTTTGCGCTATCGTGTACTGGGGGCCGTGCGCCATCTGGCCGACCAACAGCAGATCAACTGGACTGCCGTCTTCTCGGATCGCGATCAAGCGGTCGAAGCTGCCCGGGTGACGTTGCAGCTGCCCGCTGGCGTTGACCGTGCGCAGGTCGAAGTCGCGGGCGGAGCCGTCGAATGGCTGGACGAAAAAACGGTTCTCATCAGCGCACCTGGGCCAATTCAGCCGGCTGATGCATGGGATATCCAGCTTACTTTACCGGCTACGGCCACGCAAAGCTCCGTTCCGCAGTGGCAACTTGCACTAGAGGATGCCGCGATCGAGGCCCGCCAAGCCGCGGTTTTGCAAGCCCGTTTACAGCTTGGCTTTGGCGCAGCTGCGATCCTGGTTTTGTTGCTGGGATTGCTCGGTGTCTTTCTCATCTGGTATCTGTTGGGGCGTGACAAGCCCCTGCCAGCGATTGCCGACTATCTGACCGAACCCCCGTCGAATCTGCCGCCGGCGATTATCGCCTATCTGACCGACGAAGCACCGTCGGTACAGGGCGCGCTGGCTTCGCTCTTCCACCTGGCCCAGGTCGGCTTGATCTGGATTCGCCTAGATGGTGCCCTGGCCGTGAAACGGGGGCATGAAGAAAAGTTGGTGGCAGGCGAGACCATCACAACAACTACGGGTGAAACGATTACCTTGCCAGGACACATGGTGACGCTCTTCAACGCGCTGCAACCGGTGCTGCCCTATCAAGCAGAGGTACCCCTCCACCAGATCTATGCCCAGTTTCAAGCAGTGCTGCCCCAGGTCTATGCACAGATGGGCACAGAAACCAACCACTTTTTTGATGAATCGCCCACCCAAGCCCGCCATCGCTGGTCGGTGCGTGGCCAGTGGTTGGTGCTGCTCGGCGTTATTTCGGCGATTGGCTTGGCCTTGCGCTTTTTTGACGAGCTGGG
>DAOTTR010000841.1:0-6074 GCA_034437715.1 Caldilineaceae bacterium | reverse complement strand
TCCTTTATTACGCAGAACTGGCGGGGCAAACCGCTTGTCACCCATCAGGTCATTGTTGACCGCATTTCTGCTACCACGACTCGCAAGGGGCTGCAAGTTCACAGCCGACTTGATGAGCGTCATTACCAAACTGGCCGCCGGGTCTCTGACCAACAATTCGAAAATGTTAACTTAGAACCTGATTCTTGGCACGGTGAGTGGAACTATACCATTCATCCGAATCTTGTTTCGAAAACACAATAAATTCAATAGATTATTTCTGGACATACCCTAAGCGTCACCACCCTTTTTATATCAACAGAATTTACGCGGTTGAACAGATCTAACCAAGTATGTAAATCCTAATCAAGTTAGCTCGATCCGTTACGACCAATTAAGCATTATTTATTTCTTCAATGGTTTCCTTTAGTGGGGGTGGTGTCGGTAAAGGAATGCTCTCTTCTTTGCCCATTCGGCGGCTGCGGATCAACGAAGCCACAACCGAAATGGTGAGCACACCCGCGATCACACCCAGCGATAGAGGCATTGGGATTTTGTAAATATCAACGATCACCATCTTGACGCCGACAAAGGTGAGCACCGTCGCCAAGCCGATTTTGAGATAATAGAATTTATCAATCACACCTGCCAACAGGAAGTAGAGCGAGCGCAACCCAAGGATAGCAAAGATGTTGGACGTATACACCAGGAATGGATCCGTGGTGACGGCAAAAATCGCCGGAATCGAATCCACCGCAAAAACTAGGTCGGTACTTTCGACGACCAACAGCACTAAAAAGAGCGGTGTCGCCATCAACTTTCCCCCATGACGCACAAAGAAGCTGCTGCCATGATATTTATCGGCCACCGGCATAAAGCGGCGCACTAGGCGCACCAGCGGATTTTCACCCACATTCATTTCTTCTTCTTGATGGAACGCCATGCGTACGCCGGTGAAGATCAAGAAGGCACCAAAGATATAAATGATCCAATGAAATTGATGGAGCAGGGCGGCCCCGGCCACAATTAAAATGGCACGCATCACAAGCGCCCCCAAAATGCCCCAGAACAGGACACGGTGTTGATACATTGCCGGCACCGCGAAATAACTGAAGATCAAAACGAAGACAAAAATATTATCAACACTGAGCGATTTTTCAATTAAGTAACCGGTTAGGAATGCAAGCGCCGCTTCTTGATTGGTATAGGTGCTGTTGGGGACAAGGTCGTGCCAGAAAAAATAAATACCTAGATTAAACAGTAAGGAGAGCGAGATCCAAACAACGCTCCAGGTGGCCGCTTCGCGCACGCTGACACTGTGCGCATCCCGGTGAAAAACTCCGAGATCCAGTGCTAGCATGGCCAGCACGAAGACGTTAAATCCAACCCACAACCACAAGTAATCACCGAACATATTGTACTAGGCCTTCCAGGAAGATGAGTCGTGGGGCAATAAAAAAGCGAGACCGCCCACGACAATCGTGAACAATATCCCAATGGATATCACCTACACAATTCGACGTGGTAGTCTCGCCAACGTACAATACGTATGACTAACCGAGAGCAAATACGCTGTCGTAGTTTGCTCTGTCTTGACGATTAATCAACCCGCTATTTTGTAATCCAACGATCTTGCGGGCGGCTACTCCCTAACCAGGGGTGCATCCTATCACGCGATACGCACCTTGTCAAGCATTTTAGCTTACAAAGAACAATTCTTCATGCAATGTTAAGGATTATTGCTTTGGGCAGCAGGGATCGGGGTTGGCGTTGCTGTCGCCACTGTGGCCGTTGGCGGTAGAAGTGGCGGTCGCTCTACCCATGACTCATACAGCACTTCAAGCTCTGGTGTGTTGAGCGTACGAATGGCCGCTAACCAGTCATCGGTGTTCACAATCTGATAGCGGTGATCTTCGAGGTAGTCGCGTAGAAATTTGTTAAAGCGCCGGTCGCCCAGGGCTTGGCGCAGTGTATCGTAAAACAACGCGCCTTTGCCATAAACAACGCCTTCATATTGGGGATCAGAGGCAAAATCACCCACCGACTGATTGACAGGACGGTCGCCGCCCTGGCTTTTGATACTGTTGATGGTGGTTTGCCAGCGCTCTGCTTGTAGATCGTTGGCATCTTCGCCGCCATACATCTCTTCTAAATAGAGTTTGACCGAATATTCAGCCAACGCTTCGTCGAGCCAGGGTTCGTTGACCGGATCATTGTGGACTACCTGATACCACCATTGATGTGCCACTTCGTGGGCAACCAAAATCTCTAATGTGTTGCGATAGCGGTCATACAGTTCAACCCCCAACAGGCTAACCTGGGGATATTCCATGCCGCGATAGTTGAGTGGGGCCGGCGCGACGCGCATGTCGCGGAATGGATAGGCCCCAAAGAGATCGCTATAAATGCGTAGTGCAGCAATCGCATAGTTCAACGCAGCGCGGCCCATCGCCTCTTGCCCCGGTAGCCAGTGGCTGGTGACGCGCGTGCCATACGCCTCGACATAGGTGGAGCGAAATTGCGAACTGACATGCAGCAAAAATTCGCGCGAGGGTCCTGTCACCCAGACATGGCGCGCCTGTTGCCCCTCGATAAAGGTTGATGTGATCAAGGTGCCGCTGGTCACAGGCGCTAGATCAGCGGGCATGGTGGCGGTGACCACAAACAAGGAGGTGACATTAAAGGCCGAGTCACCGCGTGCGGTGCCCGTCTCTTGCCACCAGGTGCCAGCCTGGACACCGCGCAGTGGTTGATAGACCGCCAAGGAAGGATAAAAGAGCGGCAAGGTGATCATCTGTTGGCTTTTGCCAAAGAGGGCATAAATGCCACTTTGGTCCGACCAAACCGGAATATTTATGAGCCAACGCAGGTCCACTTCGACAGATTGATTGGGCTGTAGCACTTCTGGCAACAGCAATTCAATGGCCGTGTTGTTGGCAAGGTAGGAGATATTGATGGTCTTGCCATTGATGGCTGCACTATGAATGACCATGACATTTTGCAACCCCCCATTATATTGGGGCAGCATCGGGTAGAGCCGAAAGACCAACGCGCGCCATGGATCGGGGCTGGTGTTGACAATGTGGACATGTTGTTGCCCCGCCAAGGTCTCGGAAATGGCGTTTAGCGTCACCGTAATATCATAGCGGGGGAGCGTGTCGAGCGTATCCAATTCTGCTTGAAAATCTGGCTTCATGGCTGGGTAATAGCGCGCCATAGGGCTCGCCGTTTCGCGCGCGCTACAGGCGGATAGTAGCAGCAGCATGAGCAACAACGCCGTCGCAAATCCCCAAGAAGTCCAGAACCAGGAAGAACGTTTGTCTAAAACGACATTTATGCGTATCATAAGAGGATAACTGGTAGCGTGAGTGCTTTGGGCCAAGTACTTTGGCGTGTCTAGTATAGCATGGTTGTTTGCAGATAGACAACTGATCGTGGCGTTCAGGCGTATCCGAGCATGTGCTGCGGTTTCTGCCGAATTGATGATGTATGCAAGGGACCAAGCTCGTTAATTTGTACTACGCTTTACAGGGGAGAAGGTAAGTTTAGCCACTTCCTTGGCGATCATACCTATGTTATGCTGACATACTCAATATAAGATCAACAATGCGCCAACTTCCCACTCAGCCTGCAATACTTTTTGTGATTTCGTGGTAGTGCCAGGCGTGGGAAGACCGATTGCAACGCACGCCAAGCAAGGTTTCAAGTAAGGTTAGAGGATGAGTGAATCAACAACGTACGTGTTCTTAATTCGACATGGTGAGAATGATTGGGTAGGTACGGATCGGCTAGCTGGCCGATCACCAGATGTACATCTCAATGAAAAAGGCCGTGAACAAGCGCAAGAACTAGCGCAACTTTTGCAGCAACAACCGATCGCCGCTGTCTATTCCAGCCCATTGGATCGCTGCATGGAGACGGCGCAACCGCTGGCCGACCTGTTGAATTTACCGGTTATGGTTGAACCGGGCGTGCTCGAAGTTGACTATGGCGATTGGCAAGCGGGTTATCTAAAAGAATTAGCGAAGTTGCCCGAATGGCGTTTGGTACAACATTATCCAAGCACATTTCGTTTTCCCAAAGGCGAAACGTTGCGCGAGGTGCAGAGCCGCGCGCTGAGCGCCATCGAACGCATCCGCGATGCCCATCCGAATCAAGTCGTGGCGATTTTTAGTCACGGTGATGTGATTCGCACCACGATGGCCCATTATTTAGGCACACCGCTTGATCTTTTCCAACGCGTGATTATTAGCACGGCGTCGGTCAGCACTGTCGCCTTTTCCAATGCAATCCCGGCTGTTTTAGGGGTTAATTACCGCCCGGTGTTGGCGAAATTGGAAATTAAACCGAGTGATGAAAAAAGTGATAAAAAAGAAGCGTAACGCAGCCTACTTTTGGTCTTTAGCGCAACTTTATTGCAACTGCCTACAACGTTGATCACATGTTGAGGCTAGACCCATCGTCTGCCGAAATTACTGCTGCTTGTGAAGTGAGTTTACGTATCTATGGCCAATTATCTGTATGATCTCAACCCCGTTCAACATATCATTGCTGATGCAATGGGCGAACCTGGTCAACGTACCTTTTTCTTGCAGGCGCGCGCCGGTTCACAACTAGTCAGTATTGTGCTAGAAAAGCAGGATGTTGGCGGCCTTGCCGTCAGTGTTTTACAATTGTTGGAAGAATTAGAAAAAATGCATCCGGAACTACCCACCATTACCCGGAGCAAAAAGACGGTGCAAGTCGAACATCCCATGGAACCGCTTTTCCGCGTGGGGCAATTGAGCATTGGCTATGACGAAGAAGAAGATATGATTTGGCTGATTGCCAAAGCCTCGGTCTTGAACGAGGATCCGAACCAAGATGGGGTGCCGAGCGTGCGTTTTGTGGGCAGCCGTGAGCAGATGCGCGCCATGAGCGAGCATGCGCTGGAGATCATTTCCCAAGGGCGTCCGGTCTGTCCGCTCTGTGGCAGGCCAATTGACCGCAATGGCCACTTTTGTGCGCGCACAGACGGGCACGCTATGCCCATTATTTTCTAATCGTTCTTGCTTTTGCTACAATGCAGCTATCTCTTGGGAAGCATTGATATTATCACCGGTTATTGTAGAGAACTATCACCATCCATGAGCGACTCAATCGCACTGACTGAAGATCAGGTATTGCAGACCTTGGCTGTGGGCGAGATGGAAGAAAAAGGTCTATTGCCCTACAGCTCTAATCACAGTTTTCTCATCGTTGTGGGTAGTGATGAACTTACCCTGCCAGCTGTGTATAAACCACAGCGCGGCGAAAGCCCGCTCTGGGATTTTGAATGGGGTTCCCTTTGCAAGCGCGAAGCGGCAGCCTATCTCCTCTGTAGCGCGTTGGGCTGGCAACTGATTCCGCCGACGGTCTTGCGCGACGGTACACGCGGCCTGGGCAGTGTGCAATTTTATATCGACCATGATTCGGATATGCATTATTTTACAGTTCAGGATGATGCCCGCTTTGCGCCGACACTACGCCAATTGGCACTCTTTGACTTTATTGTGAACAACGCCGATCGCAAGAGTGGTCATTGTTTGATCGGTGCCGATGAACGGCTCTGGGCCATTGATCATGGGCTCTGTTTTCATACAGAATATAAATTGCGTACGGTCATTTGGGAATTTAGTGGTGAGCCAATTGCGCCCGAACTGCGCGAAGATATGCTCACCTTGCGCCAGCAGTTGACCAATCCAGACCATGTGGTGGCGCAGCAGATCTGTCAGCTCTTACAACCAGAAGAAAGCAAAGCTTTACTGGCCCGTTTGCAGCAGTTGATTCGTAAAAATTGTTATCCTACCCCCCAACCGCAACGACGTAATTATCCCTGGCCGCCGGTTTAATGACCATTACTCTGCCAGCCAAGATTGCTACGTTGCAATCTGTTGGCTGGCAAATAGAACCAAGCATTACAAAGTTAGTACACTGTAAGGCAAAGTTTTGATAGTTTAACCCAAGTTGTGACCATGAAATAGTGCGCGTAATCATCAGAGATTATGCCGATTTGTTCTTTGGGCGACAAAACAAACAGGGTGTGGTGGTTCTGGTAGGTGCGGTTTGTAACCGCA
>DAOTTR010000840.1:0-2683 GCA_034437715.1 Caldilineaceae bacterium | reverse complement strand
ACACGCATAATCCAATCACATTCCAGTGATACACGCTTTAGGATGTAATGGCGTGGGGCCTGTCCATCGGTTGTTTCTATGACTAGAAGCGAGCTACCTGATCGGGAAAGCTGTGTATTGAAGGGTCGGCAGTGTACGTATTTCACCGGCCGACCTTCCAATTCGCTCAGTGTCTCCGGCGCCAGCATCTCGTCGATGCTGGCAAAGAGTGTATGGTTCATCTTCTGTCCCTCTTTATTACACCGTTGATTAAATGCAATCGGCGTTGGAGCGTCTTCGTCTCCTGTTAGCACTCAAAGCCACTTCACGCCGGCGCGCACCCAGTCAGACCACATAGGCAGCTTTTGTCTAACGGTATTGCGTCGTATTTGACTCTCATCGTGGGTGACAATCCATGCGGCGAAACAACAGTTCCGTACGACTGTCGTCAGTAGCCCTAGCGCAAGCATCGGCTGCCACCGGCGCTCGTCAAACCGGCTACCAAGCAGGCTGACCAGATGCTCATGATAACGCTCGATACAGCGTGCTGGCGGTGCCGGGAAGGAATGTGAGAAGCCGGAGACGTACCATCCTAAATCCAGCGTGGGCAGCCCAACGGCTGCCAGTTGCCAGTCCAGCCCGGCTAGCTGTAGCTGAGGAGAGACGTTCCAGGCCAGATTCGTCACTTTATAGTCGCCATGCACTAGCGTATGCGGATAACAGGCCAGGGCACTGCATAAAGGCTGGGGGTCGATAGTAAGCTGACGCAGAATGTTGGCAACGTCCGGCTCGAACACCTGAGGAAGCAGATCCAGCCCGATTTTATACAGATCTGGGACAAACGGTCCAGGCGTAGTCACTGCGATGAGTTCAGGTAGGGTACAGAGACCAAGCTCCGGCTGCGTTAGGCTGGGTGCGTCCCAAAAGCGAGCGTGTTGGCAGGCCATGGCGCGCAAGATAGACTCGTTGGCAGTGGCATCGATGTGCCGGTCCCACGGCAGTAGCCCCCTGCTTACATCCTGCATGAGAATGGCCCAGCCGTTGTCATCCCTGGCGCAGCCAATGATGGCGTGGCTAAGTTCGGGCTGGAGTTGGTCAAGCACGCCTGTTTGCCAAAGCGTCACCGATCGGCACTGGTGATCGTTGGAGGCACGCATGATCCAGTCCCGCTCCAAACTCATCCGCTTCAGGATGAAACGAGCGTTGTTGTCGGTCTCCACAGCCAGCAGTTGATTGCCGGACACACCCTCACGATCACTCAGCGGTCGTAGTCGAACGGTACGAATGTTGGCGCCCGTTAGCTCGCTCAAACAATGCGGCGCCAGCATCTCGTCAATGCTGCTGTACAGTTCGTGCTGCATCGGTTCACCTCCTGTTGCGCTTATTGTAGCGGATTGTGCAACGGCCCGCATCGGGAAGATTTCCAGTTCTTGTTGAACAGACAGAGATTGGTGCCGCGGATGGCATAGGTAATATTACCTATGGTGCTGAGGCTTTTCGGCCGAACTGAGACGGGACGAGTAGTGAAGGTGACCTATTGGACCAACCCGTGCTGGATAGCAAAGGTCGTGGCGGCGGTGCGGTTGTCGCAGCCGATCTTGTTGAGGATATTGGTCATGTGGGCGTTAACCGTCTTGACGCTGATAAAGAGGGTTTCGGCAATCTGGCGATTGGTTGCGCCTTGTGCAACCAGGCGCAACACCGCAACCTCGCGGGCGGTGAGACCTACCGGATATGTGTCGGCCGCGGTTAGTTCTTCTACTGCCGCAATGCTTGCCTCGATGGGAGAGCGAGCATTGACGCGTAGTTCCATCACCAGCGGAGACGACAAAAATGTGGTGCGTAGCGGTTCATCGGTTAGACCGTCAGCCGTCGTGTTGACCAATGCCAGCGCCTGTTGATAGAGATCAGCATTTGATCGTCCCAATCGGGCATGAGCTTCGGCCAGCCGCAGTCGGCTCTTCCAACGGAGTGAGCCGTGTCCCAGTTGATCAGCGAGCGCCACCGCCGGTTGCAACGATTGCGCAGCTTCTTCAGCACGTTTCAAAGCAAGCAGAGCCTCGCCGGTCAGCAGCCAACTCTTGAGGGTGTTCTTCAACATGCCATTGGCTGCGGCCAATTCGCTGGCTCTGGCGGTATGCACCAGCACCGCGGCAAATTCGCCGCGCGCTAGTGCCAGTTCGGCTAGAAAGAGGTGATAGCGGTTAAAGTAGCGATAGCGGCTAACCTGGGCCAGTTCCAAAATCGACTCAAACTCCTGTAGGTAGCCTTCGGCAGCCTGGGTGCGCCCGGCGTGCAATTCATCCGTGGCCAGGTTGAGCAGCGTATAACACTCAGCCTCCCAGTTGCGGTCGGTGTCGCCGCGGCGACAAGCCTCCAGCGCCAGGCGATCCCAGTATAATGCAAACTGAATATCGCCTAGCTCGTTGTAATAAAAGCCCAAAGTGTTCAGGGTTTTCGCTAGATAGTGACTTTCGCCGGACTTCTGGGCGTGATCCAGGGCGGCCTGCAACGACCGTCGGGCCGGTTCGTAATGGCCGGCATCAATTTGAGCCTGACCGAGCGCCCGCAGTGCGCCGCTGAGCGTTAAGGCGTCACTGCCGGCTTGCGCCCATTCTACGGCTGCTGCGGCCAAGCGTTCGGCCTCAGCATAGCGACCAGTAAAGGTCATCACGTAGGCTTGATTTTGCAGGCTGCGCGCCAA
>DAOTTR010000839.1:0-5669 GCA_034437715.1 Caldilineaceae bacterium | reverse complement strand
TGGATCTTTTGCTGTTGTAAAAGTTTGACTGCGCCACTAATGGCAAAGAGCGGGGTACATAATTCATGCGAGACATTGGCAATAAATTCGTCGCGCATGCGCATCAGATCTTGTTGGGCCTCGACCATACGGCGGCGCGCCGTCACATCGCGCAGAGAAGCGAGATAGGCTGGTTTGCCTTCCCACTCGGTTTCTGTCACATGCATTTCAGCAACGCGCGGCGCTTGGCCCGACGGAGGCAGCGTAAGCTCGGTCGCACTGTCAACCACCAGGGGATAGCCAAAATGTTCACCTAGAAACTGGCCGGGGGGGCGTTCAAAGAGCGCTTCTGCTGCCGGATTGACAAAGCGTACCTCGCCTTCCTTATCAATGACGATAATGCCATCGGCGCTGCTGGCAATGATCTTGCGAAAGCGCGATTTACTGGCTTGCAATTCACGAATCAACTGGTGCCGCTCAACCGCATAGTAGATCGCACGCATGAGTATATCGCCGTTGACATGATCTTTGATCAGGTAATCTTGGGCGCCGCGATGGATCGCTTCGGTTGCCAGCGTTTCATCATTGAGCCCAGTCAACACAATAATGGGCACATCCATCGCCAATGCATTTACCTGGTCGAACGTCTCCAACCCTTGGGCCTCGGGCAGCGAGAGATCTAACAGTACGGCATCAAAATTACCCTCCACCAAGCGCGCCAAGCCGACGGCGATCCGGTCGGCATGCTCCAACACAAAGGTGGTACTTTGGGGCGCGAGCATGGCGCGAATCAAGCGCGCATCGCCTGGGTTATCTTCAATCAGTAACAGCGTATAGGGACTATGGTTTACTTTTTTCATAGGAGGGTAAGCTGACGATTGTTAGCCAAAAGTTTTCAATTGATTTAACGACGACGATGAATTGGTTTAGGTCAATTGGTTTGGTGATGTAACAATTAGCGTGTAGATCATAGCTGCGCACAATGTCTTCTTCGGCCTGTGATGTTGTCAACACCACCACGGGAATGCGGCGCAGAATGGGATCGGCCTTGAGATCGGCCAACATCTCTCGGCCATCTTTTTTGGGCAAATTCAAATCGAGCAAAATGAGATCGGGACGCACAGCGTTGGCAAAACCTGCTTCCTGGCGCAGAAAAGCCATTGCTTCGATGCCATCACGCGCCACATGCAGCGTATTACGCACCTTCGCGCTCTTCATTGTCTCAATTGTCAAGCGCGCGTCACCTGGGTTATCTTCTACTAACAAAATCATGATCGGTTTGGTAGCCATCAAATTGCTCATCTGCGTATCCTTTCTTCTTAATTTATGACAACAGAACGTTTAAGTAAAGCATAGAAAGTTCTTAAAAAGCTTAGTCACGAATGAACCGAATAAACCGAATTTTTCCTTGACCATTCGTAAAATTTGCGCAATGCGTGACAGGTAGTTTTTACAAAGACTTTCTCACTTTTACTTAGCGACGAAAAGTCTAGAATTCTCTACACAGTCTAGAATTCTCTACACAGTCTAGAATTCTCTATACGTTGCGGCTTTCTTCATAAAGAAAAAAAATAGATGAGTTCGATAGGACAAAGCTTGATTATGAGCTGGGAACCCCTTGGATATTTTGGATATTTTGGATATTGTCGTGTGCAGGAAACGCCAACAGATGAGGGTCTGGCATTGGCGCGGCAGGCAGTGTGAAATAGAACGTGGACCCTTGCGCTAGCTGCGATTCTACCCAGATTAAGCCGTCATGCCGTTCGATAATCTTCTTACACAGGGCCAACCCGATGCCGGTACCGGGATAATCAACCTTATTATGCAAGCGTTGGAAGAGGACAAAGATGCGCTCGGCAAATTTCTCTTCCAGGCCGATACCATTGTCTTGCACCCTGAACAGCCAGCCATTTTCTTGGTGTGTTACCCCCACATGGATGATCGGTGGTTGTTGGCCGCGAAATTTAATCGCATTGCCGAGCAGATTTTGAAAGAGTTGGTGCATCTGCATTTCATCAGCCAAGACCGTGGGCAGGGGATCATAGGTGATCGCCGCGTTGCTCTCTTCAATTGCGATCTGCAGCCCCGCCAGCGCGTGTTGCAACACGCGCCCACAGTCAACGAGGGTGAATGGGTTACCCTTGGTAGAAACCCGCGAGTAGGTTAACAAATCATTGATAAGAATCTGCATATGGCGTGTACCGTCAACTGCATAGGTGATAAATTCGTCGGCATCTGCATCCAGTTGATTTTGGTAACGATGTGCCAATAACTGTACATAACTAGAGACCATGCGCAGCGGTTCCTGTAGATCGTGGGATGCGATGTAGGCAAAACGTTCGAGCTCGGCATTGGAACGCGCCAATTCTTCTACCTTGCGCCCCAGCGCTTCTTCGATCAATTTGCGTTCCGTGAGATCATGAAAGACCCCAAAGTAGGCAGGCGCGCCATTAAACATGATGAACTCAATGGTCACAGAAGTCCAGATCAGGCTGCCATCTTGGTAGCTTTTGCTCGCCATTTCAAATTCATATACAGCGCCTTCAGCTTCCAGTTTCTTCAGCAGCAACTGGATATTTTCTGAATTAGGAAAAAGTTGATAGACGCTCTGGCCTATAATTTGTTCGACAGATAGCCCGTGACGAAAACCGAATTTCATGTTGGCATATAAAATCATGCCATCCGATACGCGCACGATCACCAAAGGCACGGGGGTTGCTTCGGCAATCGTGCGCAGACGCCCCTCACTTTCCCGCAATGCGCTCAGGATCTGGCGGCGCGCGATACTTTGCTCTTCCAATTGCTGATTTGTTTGGGTCAGCGCGGCCGTGCGCTCATCGACCAATCGTTCTAGATTATCGCGATGTCGCCGGAGTCCTGCTTCGCTGGACTGTAGCTCGGCGAGCGACTGTTGCCACTTATCTGTCATCAGGTTAAAGGCATGGGCAAATGCACCCAGCTCATTCTTAGCATACACCTGCGCCCGCTGGGAAAGATCGCCAGCTGTGATTGCCTGGGCGGTCTGCGCCAACGCTTCGATCGGTTTTACCAACAGGTGGCCGGCGATCTTTCCCAGATGAAACGTAGCCAACAAGCTGATAAAAATATAGAAGAACGACACTGCCGCTAAACGGACAGTTAAAGGCAACGCTTCGGTTAGTGGCCGCTCGATGATCACATGCAACAGTTGGTCACCCACAGTAAATGGCAGCGCAACCACGACATTGACCTGTCCGCTCAATCCTGCTTGGATGCCATCAGCCGTGGGCACCTGTACCTGGGTCCCGCGCAAGACCAAGGAAGGATTACGGTGGGCCAGGAGCCGGCCATCTTGATCGACCACATAAATTGTGCTGGCATTGCCCAGCTGAATATCGGCAATTTGATCCCAGACCTGGCGTAAGCGAATATCGGCAACTAGCACATAGGTCATTAGACCGGTACGCACATTGACAACCGGCACCGCCATGGTCATCACGGGTTCGCCAGTTGTGATGTTGATCTCTACCGGGCCAAAGTAGGTTTCCTGGCTCGTTATGGGCAACAAGAATTCCTTTCGCGGCGTACGTGTTGCCAGATCTGTGGTGCTGATCGCTTCTTGACGCGAGACACGCACTTGTTCCTTCCCCGTCGTATGCAACAAAGTGAGCTGGCTGTAAATTGAGTTCAATGATAATAGTTTGGAGAGTGTTAGCGAGCGCTCCTGGTGATTCTGCGTAACCAAGTCTTGCATTTGGGTCGCGATCTTCAACTCGCTTTCAAGTTTTGCCAGGAAATCGGTCACATGAGTAACCGCTAGGTCGGCAACCGTCCGTTGTAGTTCTAAGGCTTGCATACGTTGGATCACATAACTCTGCCAGATCAAAAAGCTGCCACAGAACAACAAAGGCACAACCATATAGAGCAGAAGGGCATTATCCAGACGCGCTCGAATACTATGCTGCATGTTCTATGCTCCTATACGTCACTTTGTTTGAAGATCAGCGCGTCGATATGCAAAGCGCCAACCCCGACTTCCGCAACTGTTCAACTTACGAGAAAGGCGGCTTGTTGCGCGGCCAACGTAGTTGCTTGTCCCCAGGGAAGCTCAAGTCTACCTTATCGACCACAGAGGATCGACCACAGAGGATCGACCACAGAGGATCGACCACAGAGGATCGACCACAGAGGATCGACCACAGAGGCGGTGGCCGATAAGCCCAGATCTGCCGGCACCCCGTCCAAGCCTTTACCGTAGGCATTGTGCAGGCTGCCAGCGTTGCCACCTGCGCTGGCGTAACGTCTATCCCTTTCACAGTTTAGCGGACTTAGTTTGCCGTGATAAGAGACGCAGGATATCGGCCTGGTCCCTCGTCAGGGCGAGTTTTGCCAGATCGAATGCAATCGCGATTGACTTGCCCGCGGCAATGTATTTATAGAAGAGAAAGGCGAATTTGACCGCCGCTGTATCCTCAATCATGCCTTGGACAGCGACTACATTTTCGACGCCAGAATGCAGCAGCGCTTCCCCCGTCTGCAAACTGTCACAGGCGAGGACGACCGCCAATTTCAGTTTTTGAAAGGCAGCCAGTCTCGCCCACCAACCAGGCGAGGCAATGCCATCGGAAAGCCAGACGCCACCCTCCAACCCACTTCCAGCGATCTCGATGCGTTTGCCGTGGGTGCCGAGTTCTAGCGCATTGAATCCAGTGCGGCTAAATTCGTCGACAATGTCGGCCATTGTCACCGTGCCATTGAGGGCAATATAGTTGACCCCGGCATTGTAAAGTGCATCTCGAGATGCTTGTAGATTTAAGTCATCTTGCGCCGGCCAGATTGCCAAAATCGAAAGTTTAACATTAACGAGATCCTCACTCTCTTGTACCGGTGCCATGACCGGCGCAAGATCTGGTACAGTGGTTGGCGCAATGACGGGTGCGATGAGCGTATCAATGACATCGAGCCCAGCTTGTGTAGCCTGTTTCCCTTCGGAAATCTCCAAGAGTGTCAAGTTGTATTGGCTCATCCAAAAATTAACTTCCTGCTTTAGGGCTTTAATCTCGCTATCATAGCCATCGCGCAGCATAGCATGCTGGGCAGGCAGCACGACAGGGCGAGTTGAGACGCGCTCCTTCTCCTTTTGTGATTTAGAAGGTGCATTACGCCCAGCCACATAATAGGCACCCCCACCAACAGCCGCCGAAATAATGATCATGAGCAAAAACTGCAGAAATTCAGTCATCATAGAATTACTCGAGTTGATATACCACTCTACCTTCCATAGCGCCATAGACATCCAACCGAAAAGAATAGCCGGCACGTCTCAATCGAGAACGGCCGGCTATTCGCGTGCCTGTATATATAGGGATGAACTGATGCCGTAGTTAGCAGCAGTGATGGGCAGTTTCATCACCATTGTAATGATTTATGGCAGTAGACAAAGCTACTTTATTCAGCCATAAGCGAGCTAGAGCCTGCTTTGCCAACTGGACCACGGTAGGTTGGCTTCACAATTTCAGCTCGATAATTAATACTTGTGTGATGATTAACGAAATGCAACTGGTAAAGGCTCAAGGAAATTGTAGGACAATGGCTACAACCGCCGTCACCATTATCCTTACAATTTTATCTAGTACAGTTGGGCGTAGATACCACGGCAGTTAATAAGGCACGTTACTCGTGTACATCATGGTAAAAATAGGGTACCTTAT
>DAOTTR010000838.1:0-1903 GCA_034437715.1 Caldilineaceae bacterium | reverse complement strand
CCCCGACAGGTTGTAAAGGCCCCCACCGGACGTGGTGGTGGCGTTGCTGACGATGATACTCGCCGTCACCGTCAGCGTGCCGGCATTGCGCAGGCCGCCGCCACTGCCGGTTGAGCCATTGCGCACCGTCAAGCCGCTCAGGGTGACCTGAGCGCCGGCGTGAACATCGAAGACTCGGTCTAGGCCGGCGGCGCTTACGATTGTGGTCGCAGCTCCGGCCCCTACAATTTCGATGTTGCCAATCAGATCGAGATCGCCGTTAGAAGCCACATCGTCACCCGCGGGACCCACGGTGAGGGTGTAAGTTCCGCTTGGCAGGCTAATGATATCGTCGCCTGGCCCCGGCGTGCACGCATCCACAGCGTTGTTCGTATTGGCCGCCCGAATCGCCTCGCGCAGCGAGCAGTCACCATCGCTGTTCAGCTCGTCTAGAGAGGTCGTGACCAGCATGGCGGCAGTGGCCGCAGATTCTGGCGCGGCCCAGATCTGTAGGCTGGACGTCAGTATTAGGGCTAACCCAGTCGCGATGATCCCAGCCTGACCAGGGGCGGCAACTCGGTTCTGTAGTCGCAAGTGTGTCTCCATTGGGCCTATTGGGGATAAGTGACGCGCAAGGTGTACGGACTTTCGTTCTGGCTGGCATTCACGTAAATCCGCACAAAATACTTCGTGGCGCTGAAGCCGGTGTAATCAATATGGAAGGGGGCCGAGGCCACCGATCGCACCAGGGTGCCGGCGTTGACCATCCCGGCGTAGAGCTGCAATTGAATGCCGCTGCCGGTGATATTCTGCAGGTCGATGCTGATGGGCCCGGGGCCAAAGGCGTAGAAGCTGAAGTAGTCATTTTGGTCATCGGGCTTGCCGGTGTAGTCTTGACCTGAGATGAGGGCGCCGTTGGCCTGGGCGGCGGTATCGTTGTCTTCTTGTTCATTCGGGCCCGTAAACAGCTGGAGGTAGTTCCGGAACGATAGAGGCATGAAAATCTGGCGCGCATCATTATCCAAGATCGTGAGGCTAGCAGTGGCGTTAGATCCCAGGTTCGCATGCCGCGGATAGCTCAGGCTTAGATTGATCGTCTCGGGGCCTTCGTTCAGGCTGTCATCAGTCAGTGGCACCTGAAAGGTGGCGGTCTGAGCGCCAGGGGTAAATGTGAGCGTGCCAGAGACTGCGATGAAGTCGCTGCCGGCTTGGGCCAGCCCGGTGGTAGCGGAGTAGTTGACCGCTGCATATAGTGTGAAGGTAGTGGCTAAGGTGACGGAAATGGTCGCCGAGCCGACACCTTCCGTTTGGCTATAGGCAGCCGCGCTGAACGACACTTGAGGCAGCGTGAGCGCCGGGTATGGACCCCAGGAAGACCATTGCTCTGAGGGTCCAGAGTTGGTTATGGCGGTTTCATTACTGCCGTCGGCGTCCATTACGTAAATGTCCCACGCGCCACTGCGGTCGGACGAGAAAACGATTTGCGTGCCATCGGGCGACACTCGCGGATAGATCGACGATAGGTTGTTGGGAGTGTCGGTGAGTTGCACCGGGTTAGAGCCATCGGCATTCATGGCCCAGATTTCGTCCCGTCCGGTTCGCTGCGATTCGTAGACAATGCGCGTACCGTCGGGCGTCCACTGGGCATGGTACTCGTTTGCAGCAAAGCTGGAAAGGTTGATCGGATTGGTGCCATCGGGGTTCAGGGAAAAAACTTGACTAAAGCCGCCGCTTTGCGCGTGGGCGAGGATGCGATTGCCGTTGGCTGTCCAGGATGAAGGACCGTAGCCAACCGGCCAGTTTGGTATTAATGCCAGACCCGTACCATCTTTCCTGATCGTGTAGGTCTGCGTGATACTCTGGAACATGATCAAGTCGCTAAACGGCGACCACAGTAGCGTCGCATGCTTGAGCGGCAGGTCAG